>CAXTOE010000430.1:2074-2868 GCA_964245685.1 uncultured Acetobacteraceae bacterium
CCATCAGCATGTGGGCGCGCACGCCGAAGCGCCCCATGGTGACCAGGACGAAGGCGACCCGGCCGCCGAACACGAACAGCTTGTAGTCGTTCGGGGCGAAGCCGTTGCCGTCGTCGATGAGCTCCTCGATCAGGATGCGCGGGGTGATGTCCTTGTAGATCCACTCCCGCGTCATCTCGTAGTAGCTCTGCCCGAGCCAGCCCCGGCAGGTCCGCAGCAGCCCGTCCCGGTCCAGCCGGCCCTTGTCGCGGACGATCTCCACCCAGCCGGAGCCATGGGTCGGCTTGACCACGAAGCGGTCGGGAAGGGTGTCGAAGGGGATCATGTCCGGATCGCGCCCGACCCAGTACAGCGTCGGCAGGATGTGCACGCCGACCCTCTCGCGCACGTAGTCCCGCACCCGGTACTTGTCCGCCACCATCGTCATCCACGGCCTGCGCTCGAAGAGGATCCGGCGCAGCACCTTCTCGTTGAAGGTCTTCGGCCTGACGAGGTTGGGAATCGTGCGGTGGATGCGGCCGTAGCGATACACGGCGACCAGGAAATCGGGCGAGGCCTTGCTCAGCCGCGCCCTGATCCCGCCCATCCCGACGTACCCCGCCACCCTGTCGTTGCGATGACGTGAGATCTAGCCGATAGCGCAGCCGTCGTCACCTGCCCGGAGCACGCGTCAGCGCTGCACGCCCGCCGCGATCGGGCTCTGGTCGCCCTGCAGGCCGGGATTGACCGGGGGCACCGGATTGGCGTCGAGGTAGGCCCGGCCGAAGCGGCCGATCGGCGCCCCGGTGCTGGCG
>CAXTOE010000431.1:0-1409 GCA_964245685.1 uncultured Acetobacteraceae bacterium
TCGTCAGGCTCATAACCTGAAGGTCACAGGTTCAAATCCTGTCCCCGCAACCAAGATCGGGAGTTCGTGGAGTTCAGGCCGAGAGCAGCACGCGCAGGTCGAGCGCCGCTGCCGCGGGCAACCGGCCGAGCACGGATGCCACATCCGAAAGTGTTGCCGCTGGCACTTCCGCTTCGCGCAGTATGAAGCCACGGCCCCAGATGGTAGCGAGCAGGTGGCCCACCCCGGCTGCCTGCAGCTTCTTGCGTACCTTGCAGACGAAGACGTCGATGATCTTCATCTCCGGTTCGTCCATCCCGCCATAGAGGTGGCTCAGGAAGGCCTCCTTGCTCACCACGTTTCCCTTGCGCAGCACCAGCAGCTCGAGGACGGCGTATTCCCTGTTGGTCAGACGGATCGGCTGGCCATCTACGGAAACCTTGCGGCTCTCCAGGTTCAGCTGCAGCGGACCGACCCGCAGCGTCGGTTCGCTGTAACCCCTGCTGCGACGTAGGATCGCCTGCATGCGCGCGACCAGCTCGGTCCGGTCGAACGGCCTGGTGATGAAGTCGTCTGCACCGGCAGAGAACGCCTTCACCTTGGCCTGCGGCCGGGACAGCGCCGAGAGCACCAGGACCGGTGTCGCCAACCGCACGGCGCGCATGCACCGGACCACCTCGCAGCCCTCCATGTCAGGCAGCACTAGTTCGAGCAGCACCAGGTCGTAGTCGTATCGGCGCGCCATCTCCAGGGCCTCGTGACCCGTCTCGACATGATCGACCGTGAAGCCAGAGGACCTCAGGAACGGAGAGGTTTTCTGCGCCATGACGCCGTCTTCAACCAGAAGAACACGCATTCCAGCCACCTTCGTTTTGCTGGAAGGCCGATATCATTCCGGCCGGAGCGCCGTCGATCCCGATTCGATACTATATTGAATTAATAACGCTTATTTATTCGGGCTTGTTCTTGTCTTCACAGCCGGTTTACTACGTATCTGGTGTAACATCTAATTATTTAGACATATCTTCAATAATACGGGCAGTAAAATCTTGAGTTCTGCTATATCGCTGCGACGGCGCATCGCGCCTTCGATCCGTGGAAGCCGTCTTCCGCAGCCCGATGCCGCCGCCGCTGCCTCGTCAGCTCAGCTGGCACGGAACCGAGCGGCCGCGCACCGCGAGCAGGCGCCATCCCATTGCGATCATCAAGTGCGCCTCCGACAGGCTGCCGACGACGTGACGGTTTCCGCAGGGAAGCGTCAGGGTAATCCGGTAGATCATTCTCTCTGTCCATTGCCTCGCTCTGGATAATCCTGCGCCTTATTCCTTTCGATACAGTTACCGCTCCGCTCCACCCGCTCCACCCGCGCCGGCCTCGCGGCTATCGCCGGGCCGCTGGCGGGTTGCCTCGATGACGACGCGTCGTCTCGT
>CAXTOE010000431.1:1419-2865 GCA_964245685.1 uncultured Acetobacteraceae bacterium
GCGTCTCGTCGTGCGCCACCGCACGCCCGGCGCTGCGCGCCGGGTGCTGCTGCGACGAGATGTTCTCCGCGTGTCGCCTGCGATACTCCGACGGCGGCATTCCCTTGCGGGCCAGAAACTGCCGGTTGAAGTTCGAGACGTTGTTGAAGCCGGTCATGTAGCAGATCTCGGTGATCTGCCGGTCGCCGGCCATCAGCAGGTCGCAGGCGGTCTTGATGCGCAGGCTGCTGACGTACTGCGCGAAGCTCATGCCGGCATGACGGCGGAACGCGCCGAGGAAGCAGCTCGTCGACATGCCGGCGCGCTCGGCGAAGTCGCTCTCGCGCAGCTTCGCACCGAGATTGGCCCTGATATAGGCGAGCACGCGGTTGAGCGGCCGCGACAGGTAGTCGTCCGGATTGAGCTCGTAGGCGATGCTCGCGAGCGGCGTGCGTGCGCCGTGCGAGAGCAGGTCGAGCAGGGACATGAACAGCTCGACCCTTCGAGCGCCGCCCTCGTCGAGCAGCTGGCGCATCAGCGGCAGCGCCGCGGCGCCGAGGGGTGCGGCGAACTCGACGCCGCGCCTGCACTCCGTCATCAGCTGGTCCACCACCGCGACCTCGGGCAGCGTCTCGATGACGCGCCTGATGAAGGTCTCGGTGAACTGCAGCACGATGCAGCGCAGCGTGATCTGGGTGCCCACCGGCACGTCGCTGATCCAGTTGTGCGGCAGGTTCGGGCCGACCATCACCAGGTTGCCGGGCGAGAACTCGCCGATGAAGTCGCCGACATGCATCCGCCCGGTCGTGGTGACGATCAGGTGGATCTCGTATTCCGGATGGAAGTGCCACCGGACCGTCTTGTATGGATAGCCGTGCGACCAGACCTTGAACGACTCGCCGTTCGCGACCTCCACCAGCTCCAGGTCGGGAATCACCGCAGGGTCAGGCCGGGACCGGCTGCGGCCGGTCGAACCGGCTGACCGCCACACTCGCAGCCAGCGCCTCGACGGTCTCCGGCGGCGGCAGATGCGGCCCCACCGTCTCCAGCGCGCCGAGTGCGAAGCCGGTGCCGAGCCGGGCGCACGCCGCGAGGTCGAGCCCGCGCAGGCTGCCGAGGATATAGCCCGAGACCAGGGCGTCGCCAGCGCCGACCGTCGACTGCACCACGCGCGCGGTGCCGACGGCGCGTATGACCTCGCTGCCGTCGGTGAACACCGCGCCCTCCGCGTCCATCGACAGGATCACGGTGCCGACGCCGCGACGCTGCAGCGCCAGCGCCGCATCGACGATGTCGAAGTCGCGGTCGATCGGGCGGTCGAGCACGTCGCCCAGTTCCTTGCGGTTCGGCTTGACCGCATCGGGATGCGCCTCCAGCCCCGCCGCCAGCGGTCGGCCGGAGGTGTCGAGCATGACCTTGGCGCCGGCCGCCCGGGCTGCCTCGACGAGACGCGGCACCAGCTCGGCC
>CAXTOE010000432.1:0-2865 GCA_964245685.1 uncultured Acetobacteraceae bacterium
GTGCGAGGGAAAGAAGGTGCGGCCGATCTGCACCGCGAAGAAGGCGTAGGTGACGAAGTCGTAGAACTCGAGCGCGTTGCCGACGGCGACCGCCGCCACCTGCCGGGGTCGCAGGCCGCCGGCGGCGACGTTCGGTGGCGCGGCGGACGTCATCGCTGCTCCGCTGCGAGATGCGCGGGCCGGTGCCGACCGGCGGCCGCACACGCAGCGTAGCCGGAGGTCGGCGCGATGCAAGCGCGGCCCGCGCCTCGTTCTTTGGACGTCGCGGCGCGCCGGGATCGGGCAACATCGGGCCGGCGGGGCGGTGCCGCAGCGGCGGCGTCGCGACGGTGGAGAAGCGCATGCGGCCGCACATGACCGACCGGGAAGCCGCGCTGTTCGACAGCCTGATCGGCAGGTCGCGACACTACCTGGAGTTCGGCTGCGGCGGCAGCACCTATGCCGCGTCGCAGCGGGTCGGCAGGAGCATCGTCAGCGTCGATTCCTCGACCGGATGGCTCGAGAAGGTGAGCGCTGCCTGCGCCGGCCCGGAATGCCGGGTCAAGCCCGAGATGGTCCACGTGGATATCGGCCCGACCGGTGCCTGGGGGGTTCCGACGGACGCCGGCACCCGTGGCCGATGGCCCGTCTACTACGAGAGCCCCTGGACGGTGCCGGGAACCTACGAGAGCGACCTCGTCCTCGTGGACGGCCGTTTCCGGGTCGCCTGCTTCGTCAAGACGCTGATGAACTGCCGGTCCGACGCCGTCCTGATGATGCACGACTTCGCCTCGCGCGGCCACTACCACGCGGTGAACCAGGTGGCGCGCGAGATCGCGCGGGTGGACGACCTCTCGATCTTCATCCCGTTGCCGGGAGCGTCGCGCCGGACGCTGCACGAGATCCTCGAACGCCATCGCTTCGCCTACGAGTGAGGGCGACCCGCCGGGGCGCTAGACGAGGCCGCTGGTCGCCATCGCGTCGAGGAAGGTCGCGGCCTGCTGGCGCATCGTGGCGACGCGCTGCGGGTCCATGCGCGCCAGCGTGCGCACCGGCATCGCCATGCGCGGGTTGCCGCCGAGCCGTTCCTGGTGCCGGGCGATGAAGTCCCAGTAGAGGAAGTTGAACGGGCAGGCGCTGGCACCGGTGGCCGCGCGCACGTCGTACTGGCAGCCGGAACAGTAGTCGCTCATCCGGTTGATGTAGGCGCCCGACGCGGCGTATGGCTTGGACGCCATCACGCCGCCATCGGCGAACAGCGCCATGCCGCGCACGTTCGGCATCTCCACCCACTGGTAGGCGTCGGCATAGACGATCAGGTACCACTCATCGACCTGATCCGGATCGAGGCCGGCGAGCAGCGAGAAGTTGCCGACGATCATCAGGCGCTGGATGTGGTGCGCATAGGCGTGCGCGCGGGTGTCGGCCACCACGTGCGCCATGCAGTTCATCCGCGTCTCGCCGGACCAGTACAGCCACGGCAGCGGCCGCGTCGCCGCCAGGGCGTTGAGCCGCCCGTAATCCGGCATCCGCAGCCAGTAGATGCCGCGCACGTACTCGCGCCAGCCGAGGATCTGGCGCACGAAGCCTTCCACCGCGTTCAGCGGTGCCACGCCGTCGCGCCAGGCGGTCTCGGCGGCGCGGCAGGCGAGAAGCGGATCCAGCAGGCCGGTGTTGAGCGAGGTCGAGATCAGCGCGTGGAACAGCACCGGGTCGCCGGCGCGCATGAAATCCTGCCAGTCGCCGAACGAGGCCAGACGCTCGGTGATGAAATGATCGAGCGCCAGCACCGCCTGCTCGTGGGTCACCGGCAGGTCGAACGTCTCGAGGTCGCCGAAGTGATCGGCGAACTCGCGCCCGACGAGGGCGATCACCTCGCGCGTCACCGCGTCCGGCGCGAACGGCGGCAGCGAGGGCGGCAGCACGCTCGCCGGCATGCGCTTGCGGTTCTCGCTGTCGAAATTCCAGCGTCCGCCGGCTGGGGTCTCGCCCTCCATCAGCACCGCGTGGCGACGACGCATCGCGCGGTAGAAGAACTCCATGCGCAGCTCGCGGCGGCCGTCCGCCCAGTGCCGGAACTGCTGGTGCGAGCACAGGAACCGGGTATCGCCGATGATCTCGGTCGCGACACCGCTCGCCTCGCCCCAGCCCGACATGTCCTGCAGCAGCCGCCACTCGCCGGCCTCGGTGGCGACGACGCGGTCCGGCCGAAACTCGGCGGCCGCGCGCAGCATCTCGCCGCGCAGCGAGTGGGTGTTGCGCGGATCGTCCAGCGTCACGTAACGCACCTGCACGCCGCGGTCGCGCAGCCGCTGCGCGAAATGGCGCATCCCGGACAGCACCAGCACGATCTTCTTCTTGTGGTGGCGGACATAGGTGCACTCGCCGCGCACCTCCGCCATCAGCACCAGGTCGTTCGCGGGGTCGAGGCCGTCGAGCGCCGATAGGCCGTCGGAGAGCTGATCGCCCAGCAGCACGCGCAGGGTTCGCACGAGGGATCCTCCTGGCGCCGTCGGTGGCGCCGCGAGCGG
This sequence comes from uncultured Acetobacteraceae bacterium, assembly GCA_964245685.1. Lineage (GTDB taxonomy): Bacteria > Pseudomonadota > Alphaproteobacteria > Acetobacterales > Acetobacteraceae > Lichenicoccus. The sequence continues at coordinate 2,511 of CAXTOE010000432.1, forward strand.
AAGGCGCTAGCGCCCTGGCAGGTTCCGGCGTCGCAGCAACACGCGCACCGCACCCTGGTTGCCCGGATGCGGATGCACCGCCGCGAGCACCAGGTGCCGCAGGTCCTGCCGGCTCAGCCAGAACGGCAGCTCGCGTCGCAGGATGCCGCCCTCCTGGCCCGAGCCGACGCCGGTGATGATCTCGACGCAGCGCAGCTGTTCCGATTGCGCCCGCAGCAGGAACCCGTGCAGCGCCGTGAAGGCCGCCTGCGCGGTGCGTCCGTGCAGATCCAGCGTCCGCTGCGGCCGCAGGCCGCCGTTCGAGAGCCTGCGCCAGCCGGGGCTGGACGACACCAGCTGGCGCAGGCTCTCGAAC
>CAXTOE010000433.1:0-392 GCA_964245685.1 uncultured Acetobacteraceae bacterium
CGCGTAGTCACCTCGTCCGGGTGGTCGCGCAGGCTCAGTAGCCGCCCTGGCCGTAGCCGTAGCCGGGATAGTACGCTCCCGGCGGCGGCGCGGCGTAGACCACGGGCGGCGGCGCTGCGTACACCACCGGCGGCGGCGCGTAGACCACCGGCGGTGGCGCGATCGCCCTCGCGCCGAGGACGCCGATCAGCGCACCCGCCGCCAAGCCGCCGCCCAGGGCGCCGCCGACCCCGCGATGCCGATCGTAGCCGCCGTAGTACGGACGGTGGTAGCCACCGTAGCCGCGGTGCCACTGCGCCTGAGCCGCAGGTGCCGCCGCCGCGGCGAAGCCCGCGGCCAGCAGCGGTACGGCCAGGAGACGCATCTTGTCGCGCATGACGAACTCCGAAACT
>CAXTOE010000433.1:402-2846 GCA_964245685.1 uncultured Acetobacteraceae bacterium
GCCCCGGGCGGCCGCGCCGCCGCCACGACCGATATGGTGATCGGTCCCACATGCTCACAGGAGGCTGCGTCGAAGGCGATTTCACGGCAAAGCCGAGGCGAAAGCGGCGCAGGCTGGTCACGTCACGGCGAGGCCGGGCCCGTGGTGGGAGCGCCCTGATCGCGCGCGTAGGGGCCGGGGCCTTCCGGATGGGCGACGCGGGTGTAGCCGCTGGGCGGGCGGAACAGCGAGGCGTCGATCGCACCGTAGGTCACCGTCTCCGCCACCAGGTGGCCTCGCGCGCCCTGCGAGTCCGCACCCGCATCGCTGAGCACCACGCCGTCGGCGGTGACGCAGGCGACGGAGTCGCCCGAGGGACCCGTGATCGTCCAGCGCCTGCAACCAAGGCCGGCCACGCGATCGGGGGCGCCGGCGGTGAAACGCATGCTGGGATCGAGCAGGAACGGGCTGCGCAGCTCGTCGCGCTCCGGCAGCTGCATATAGACGCGGGCCGAGTTGATCACGACCGTCATGAGACGCTGGTCACGGTCGAGGATGGTCGCCCCCTGGCCGCCCGGCGCGTCGATGCGCATCAGTCGGCCGCCGCCGCTGAACGAGACGGTGATACGCTGCGCCGAGGGTGCCGCATCCGGCTTCACCTCGTAGGAGACCTGGACGTCGCGGGTCGGCATGAAGGGCGGATGCGCGGGCTGCGTCGAGGCGGGCTGGGCACGCGCGGGCTGGGCAGGCGACAGCGAGATCGCGCCGATCGACAGCAGGGTGAGACAGGAGGTCAGGAGCGGGCGGCGCATGGCATGGATCTCGAGATGCTACGCCCCGCAGGTGGAACCGCCGCCTGCGGCTTTCAACGGTGCGGCCGGCGCTGCGTCGCGGCCCATGCGCTCGATCTCGTCGCGGATCGCGCCGTCCTCGCCGTCCCAGAGTCCCGCCCGGGCGGTCGCGGCATCGAGCAGGGTCAGGTAGCGCGCGCGCGGCAACTCGATCGCGCCGAACTGCGACAGGTGCGCGGTGATGAACTGCGTGTCGAGCAGGGTGAAGCCGCCGAGCCGCAGCCGCGCCACGAGGTGCGCGAGCGCCACCTTGGAGGCGTCGCGCCGGCGGCTGAACATGCTCTCGCCGAAGAACGCGCCGCCGATCGCCAGGCCGTACAGGCCGCCGCACAGCACGCCGTCGCGCACGCACTCGACGCTGTGCGCGTGCCCCTGCCGGTGCAGCGCCAGGAACAGCGCTCGGATCTCGCGGTTGATCCAGCTCTCCTCGCGGCCTGGCGCGGGCTCGGCGCAGCCGTCGATCACCGCCTCGAACCGCGTGTCGACGACGACCCGGTATTCGTCCGACAGCACGGTGCGACGCAGCCGGCGCGGCAGGTGGAAGCGGTCCAGGGGAAGGATGCCGCGCTGCTCCGGATCGAGCCAGAACAGGTCCTGGCCGTCGCGGGTCTCGGCCATCGGAAACAGTCCGCTGCGGTAGCGCTGCAGCATGACCGCGGGGCTGACCTCGGCGCGTCGTCTGAACATGCGAGCAGGTTGCTTTTCTCCCGCCCGTGAAGCAACCGAGGAAGCGTGGCGGCCCGAGCAGTTGAAGCCCGAGCCGACCGCCTCGCGGCGGAGCACGGTTGACAGACGGCCCCGGAGAGGGCGGAACCGGCCGCGGCGAAAGGCGGCTTCATGCAGTTCGATCTGACGACACCTGCCGATGACGACCCACGAGATCTCGGCCGCGAGCAGCCGGGAAGGGGCGGACGCCGATGCGGATGATGATCGTGTTCACCGCCTTCGCGGCCCTCGCCGCCTTGGCGGCGCTCGCGCTGCCGCACCTGGCGCGCGGCATCGGCCTCGACATGATGCTCGTCTACCTGGTGCTGGCAGTGCTGTCCGGCCTGCTCGGGCTGCTCGGCTAGCCCCGGCCGCTTCAGGCCAGGCATCGAGGGCAGCGCTCTCGAATCCGCCCCTGCCCTCTCCCGCGGCCTGCTAGGCCGCGGCCGGCTTCTGCGCCAGTCCGGCGCGGATCGTCTCGACGGCCTCCTGCACCAGCATCGCCCCGTGCGTGCGCTCGAGCCGGCGTATGGTGAAGTGCGCGCGCGCCAGGGCCCGGTAGTGCGCGAGGAACGCGGCGTTGAGCGAGGCGCCGCACAGCGCGCCGGCGACCGGCATCATCTGCAGCGACACCTTGCGCGACAGCGCCAATCCGTAATGCGACGACACCTCCGAGAGCAGCATCACCACCGGACGGCCGCGCAGCACGGCACGGGCGGAGAAATAGCCGAGCTCGCTCTGCTCCTCGCCGGCGTGGAACGAGCGCAGCGCGAACACCTCCAGGCAGGCGCGCCGGCCCTCTGGATCGGACAGGTCCTCGCCCTCTTCGCGCGCGATGCGCGCGATCTCGCGCATGATGGTCAGGGTGGTGAAGCCGATGTCCGGGATCAGGCCGGACAGGCCGGCGAA
>CAXTOE010000434.1:0-2833 GCA_964245685.1 uncultured Acetobacteraceae bacterium
GTGCAGGGTCATGCGGTGGCGGGCGAAGGCGCCCGGCGCGTCGGCGTTGGCGATCCAGCCGCCATAGCCGAGCCCGGAGCCGCGCAGCCGCTCGAGCGCCGATGCCGGATAGCGCACCCCGTGCACGACGCCGGAGAGCCGCAGCCGCCGGGCCGGCTCGATCAGGAACGCGTCGAGCTCGCGCTCGCGCTCGCCGTCGCCCCAGTTGCCGATCCAGATCAGGTCGTCCTGCGGCCGCACCCCGTCGATCGGGCGGAACAGCCGCGTATCCGCGGCCTCGTGCCAGGTGAAGGCGCGGCGTCCCCAGCCGGCGCGCTCGTAGCGCTCCCGCAGGGTCTCGCCGAACGCCAGCACCGCGTCGTAGTCGGCGAGTGCGAGGCCCGCGATCGCCTCGGCGTCGGAGACGCCGCGATGATGGGTGTCGTGGAACAGCAGGGTGAAGCGGCCGCCGCCGCGGCGCAGCGCGCCGAGCTCGGCCACCACCGCCGGATCGGTCCACTCGTGCACGATCACCACGGCGGCGTCGGCAAGGGCGGACGCGTGGTCGAAACCGGGTCCATAGGAGAGCGTGGCGAGCTCGGGAAAATCCGTCTCGAAGCGGTCGAGCGCACCCGGCCCCTGGTCGGCCAGCAGGTTGCTGCGGCTCCAGCCCGCCTCCGGTTCGAGCGCCAGCGTCTGGTGGCCGCGCGCCGCGAGCTCGCGTAGCACGCCGCGCAGGAAGTGCGCGTTGCCATGGTTCCAGTCCGAGCGCAGCGAGTGGGTGTAGAGCACGAACCGCATGTCAGCCGGCTCCACGCTTCATCGCGTCGGCGTAGGCGGCGATCACCCCCTCGAGCTGTCGCGCCGGAGTAAGGCCGGAGGCGATCCGCGCCGCACGCCGGCTGAGATCCCGGCGCCGCGGCGCATCCGCCGCCAGGGTGGCGATCGCCGCGGCGAAGCCGGCATGGTCCGTCGCCGGCACGAACAGCGCGGCACCGTCCCAGAGCTCGCGGAAGGTCGGTACGTCCGACAGCACCAGCGCCGCCCCCTGCGACGCCGCCTCCAGCACCGCCAGCCCGAACGGCTCGTAGCGCGAGGGCGACGCGAAGACCGCCGCACGTCGCATCAGGCCGAGCATCGCCGCCGGCGGCAGCGCGCCGAGCGCCTCGGCGTGCAGGATCGGCTGCCCGTCCGGACCGCAGAGCGATCCGGCCATGCGCACCGGCCACGGCGAGGCACGTGCGGCGCGATCGAGCGTGCAGGCGTTCTTGGCCTCATCCCACCAGCGCCCGGCGGCGAACACGAACGGCTCCTTGTCGCAGACCTCGGAGGCACCGTCGCCCGCGTTGCGCACCACGCTCAGCCGCTCGACCGGCCCGTAGCTGCGCGCGAGTGCCGCGGCATGGCTGGCGCTCGGCGCCAGCACGCGGTCGGCGCGGTCGAGGCCGCGACGGTTGCGATGCCGCTGCCAAGCCCAGTGCTCCGGCAGCGGCGTCTCGCGCACCGCATCCCACCAGGTCGGCACGCAGGAGTGCGACGCCACCACCACCCCTATGTCTCCCGGCAGCCCCGCCGCCTGCGACGGCAGGTTGAGGTGCAGCAGGTCGCAGCGATGCGTGCGCGCCAGCGAGAGCAGGGTGGCGGGCAGGCTGTCCAGGATCGCCTCGTCCTCGGTCATCCAGTCCAGCGTCTCGCCGGTCCAGATCAGCTCGGTCTGCGGCAGGTCGAGCGCCGCGACGGCGCCGGGAGGCGGCCCGACGCCCGCCAGCACGCAGCCGATGCCCGAGCGGTTGAGCCCGCGCGCCAGGTCGACCGCGTAGCGCCACACCCCGCCCATGGCGTCGAGGGTCATCAGCACGCGACGCGGCCGCGTCATCCCGCCGGGCAGCAACCCGCTTCCAGCTGCGGCAGCGGCACCGGACGCTCGTCCTGGATGTCGCTGAACGAGGAGAACGCCGCCAGGTAGTGGTCGTGCGCGCGCTCCCAGGCGAGATCGTCCGGCTCGCCCCACAGCGCGCGGTAGCTCGGCGAGCTCGGGTAAGGGTAAAGCGGCACAGGCTCGTTGGCCCACACGCCGCCCTGCATCAGCACGTCGCGCCAGTGGGTGCCCAGGGCCGGATCGTCCTGTTCCATGCCGATCAGGTTGGCCTGCACGAACGGCACGTGACGCCGCGCGTGGATCAGCAGCGCCGCCAGGTCCTCCGTCTGCAGGCGGCAGCGCTTGGCCAGCGCCTCCCGTCCCTCCGGCGTCAGGCTCTCGATCCCGGCCTCGATCGACACGCATCCCGCCCGGCCGAGCAGCTCGAGCAGCTCCGGCTTCCACAGGTCGATACGGGTCTGCACCCCGAACTGCACGTCGCGCGCCACCAGCGCGTCGAGCAGCGGCTTCTGCGGCAGGAAGATCTCGTCGATGAAGTACAGGTAGCCGACGCCCTGGGCGATCAGCCCGTCGATCTCGTCGAGCAGCACGCCGAGCTCGCGCCGGCGATACTGGTCGCGGAAGTCGATCTTGGCGCAGAAGCTGCAGCTGTACGGACAGCCGCGCGACGCCTCCACCTCGGCGCCGAGGCCGCTCGGCGTGCTGCCGAAGCGATGATGATGGTGCCCGTGCCGCGAGATCCAGCCGTCCGGCCAGCGCAGCGCCGGCAGGTCCACGAACCGGCTCGCGGCCGGGGTGCCGGTGACGCGCACCGTCCCTCCCTCGAGGAACGCGACCGACGCCACCTGCGACCAGTCGGGCGACGCGGCGAGCGACGCGATCACCTCCTCGCTCTCGCCGCGCACCACGAGGTCGCAGCCGAGCTTGCGCAGGGTGACGCCGGGCGTCACCGAGCCGTGCGGCCCGATCGCCACC
>CAXTOE010000435.1:0-2829 GCA_964245685.1 uncultured Acetobacteraceae bacterium
AGGCACTGCCGGCAAAGCTGGTAAACCAGCCAAGGTGGAAGCGTGCGTCGGTCATGATGTCTCCGGACAGCGAGGCGTGTGGGGCGCTCCAAAGCAAGAAGCGTGCGAGCGCGACGGGCGGCGAAGGCAGGCATGGATCTTGCAGCGCCTTCGCCCGTCTACGCGACCAACCCGACGGAGCGCCTGGCCATGAGCGAGTCGAAACGCCCGATCTGCCTCGCCGTGCTGCTGCATGGCGGCCGGTTCTCCTGGAAGTACCCCCAGGCGCGCGCCGAGGGCGACCACGACATCGAGATGTACAAGGAGCTCGCCCGCACCGCCGAACGCGGCCGGTTCGACATCATCTTCATGGCCGACGGCTACTCGATCAAGGATGACGGGCTCGGGCCCGACGCGCTGCGCTCGATGAGCACGGTGGTGCACTTCGACCCGCTCACCCTGCTCGCCGTGCTGTCGACCGTCACCAGCCGGATCGGGCTCGTCTGCACCGGATCGACCACCTACAACGAGCCGTACGACTTCGCCCGTCGCATGGCGACGCTCGACCACATGAGCGGCGGCCGCGCCGGCTGGAACGTGATCACCTCGCAGATGACCAGCGAGGCGCTCAATTACGGCTATGACGGCCCGCTCTCCACCGAGGATCGCTACGCCCGGGCGCGCGAGTTCCTCGACGTCACCCTCAAGCTGTGGGACAGCTGGGACGACGACGCCTTCCCGCGCGACAAGGCGAGCGGCACCTATCTGCACCCCGAACGGATGCACGTGCTCGAGCATCGCGGCCGGTTCTTCAAGGTGCGCGGCCCGCTGAACGTCGCGCGCATGCCGCAGGGCTATCCGGTGATCTGCCAGGCAGGCGAGTCCGAGGAGGGACGCGAGTTCGCCGCGCAGTCCGCCGACATGATGTACGGCAAGGCGGTCACGCTGGAGCACGGCCAGGAGTTCTATGCCTCGATGAAGGGCAGGCTCGCCAAGTACGGCCGCGACTGGGACTCGCTGAAGATCATGCCCGGGCTGTGCTGCGTGGTCGGCCGCACCCGCGAGGAGGCGCAGGAGAAGTTCGACCGCGTGCAGCGCACGATCAGCGCGGTCGAGGCGCGTGCCTTCGCGGTGCAGTTCATGGGAGCGGCGTTCGACCTCGAGGGCGACCCGACGGCGCCGATGCCGGATTCCGTCGAGCTCGACGCCATCGCCCGGCGCAAGCGCATCGGCATCGTCCGCGACGGACAGCGGCTCTCTCTGGTCGAGCTCGGGCGCTGGATCGCCGCCTGCATGGGCCACCTGACCATGATCGGCACGCCCGGCGAGATCGCCGACCAGATGGAGCGCTTCATCGACGAGGGCGGCTCGGACGGCTTCGCGCTGATGCCGCACTACCTACCCGGCAACCTGGACGATTTCGTCGAGCTGGTGATCCCCGAGCTGCAGCGGCGCGGCCGGTTCCGCACCGAGTACGAGGGCGCCACGCTGCGCGAGAATCTCGGCCTGCCGCGGCCGCCCAGCCGCTACGCGACGCCCCGGTCGGGCGCCGAGTCGAACGCAGTGCCGGTGCTCGACCTCGCGACCCTCTCCCCGGACGGCCTGGTGACGGCGCTGCAGCGCTGCTCCTGCGTCCTGCTCACCAACCACGGCGTGAAGCTGCCGCTGACCGAGGCCGTGCACGCGTCGGGACGCGCGTTCTTCGCCCTGCCGGAGGCGGAGAAGCAGCAGGTCGCCTGGTCGGGACGCGGCGCCTGGCAGGGCTGGCAGCGCATGGCCGACGAGTCCGGGCCCGGCTACGCCGCCGACCTAGTCGAGCGCTACGAGCTGCGCCTCGCCCAGCGCACGCTGTCCGACGCGCCGCTCGACCTTGCCGACGCCGCCGGGCTCGCGCGATGGGGCAGCAGCTTCACCCTGTGGCCGTCGCAGCCGGCGGGCTTTCGCGACATCTGGACCCGCTACTACGCGGCGATGCACGACCTCTCGACGCGGCTGGTGGGACTGCTGGCGGACGGGCTCGACATCGATGGGGGAACGCTCGACGCCTGGACGGTGCGGCAATGGTCGAACCTGGTCGTCAACCATTATCCGCCGCTGCACGCGCCGCCGGCAGCCGGCCGGGTGCGCAGCAAGCCGCACACCGACATCGGCGGTCTCACCATCCTCTGGTCGGACGACCGCACCGGCGGGCTGGAGGCGCGCATCGGCGCCGACGGAAGCTGGGTCCCGGTGCACATCCCGCCGGGCGCGTTGCTGGTGCAGGCCGGCGACCTGCTGACGCGCTGGACCGGCGGACGCGTCCCGTCGAACATCCATCGCGTGGTCAATCCGGCCGCGGGCAGCGAGGCGGCACGGCGCGGCCGCTTCTCGGTGGTGTATTTCCACCATCCCGACATGGAGACGACGATACGCGACGAGAGCGGGCGCACGCTGGTGGCGGCCGAGCATGTGCGCCGGCGCCAGCGGCTCGACACGCCGATCCTGGAGACGGCGCTCGATGCCTGACCGCAGGCGCGTCCTCGGTACCGGACTGGCCGGGCTCGCGGCACTCGCGGCCCCCGCGATCCTGCGCCGTCCGGCGCGCGCCGCCGACCTCGGCACGCTGGCGCTGCGGCTGTGCTGGATCGACAACGCGCAGTTCGCCGGCGAGTACTATGCCGACAGCCGCGGCTACTATCGCGACGCCGGCTTCTCCGGGGTGCAGCTGCTCAGCGGCGGCCCGAGTGCGCCGCCCGCCGAGACCGACCTGGTGCAGGAGAAGTGCCTGATCGGCATCTCCGCCATCGACCTGACCGCCGCCGCGGTCGGCCAGGGGGCGGCGCTGCGCACCATCGGCGGGCTGTACCAGAA
>CAXTOE010000436.1:0-2794 GCA_964245685.1 uncultured Acetobacteraceae bacterium
CCTGGGCGCAGACCGCGCCGGTCGCCGCACCGGCGGCCGCCCAGCCGGCAGCCACCCAGCCGGCCGGCGAGGAGGTGACCGTCACCGCGCGTCGCCGCTCCGAGCCGCTGCAGCGGGTGCCGGTGGCGGTCTCGGTGTTCACCGCCCAGCAGGCGGCGCGGGACAACCTGCACGACCTGCAGGACGTGCTGCAGAAGATCCCGAGTGCCGACTTCCGCCCCCAGACCTCGAACAAGGACCGCACCATCTTCATACGCGGGCTCGGCACCATCTCGACCTCGCCCGGCGTCGAGCCGTCGGTCTCGACGGTGATCGACGGGGTGGTGCTGGCGCGCTCGGGGCAGGCGACCGCCGACCTGATCGACCTCGACCATATCGAGGTGCTGCGCGGCCCGCAGGGCACGCTGTTCGGCAAGAACGCGTCGGCCGGCGTGGTCAACATCACCACCGCGCAGCCGACCGAGGACTTCCGCGGCTACGCCGACGCCTCCTACTTCGAGGGCGACGAGTACCGGCTGCAGGGCGGGGTGTCGGGGACCGTGATGCCGCACCTGGTCGGATCGCTCGGCGTGCTGGTCAGCGGCTATGACGGCAACGTGCACGACACGGTCGGCAGCAAGAACGGCGACGACAAGACCGTCAACGGCTACCGCCATGACGGCTTCCGCTCCAAGCTGGCCTGGACGCCCACCGACAGCACGCGGGTGACGCTCGGGCTCGACTACCTGCGCTCGAACGACGACGTGCCCAACGGCGTGTTCTCCTCGACCTCGCAGATCGCCTACCCGACCGACGAGGTGCATCCCAACGCGGCCCTGGCGCAGGCGCTGGCGGATGGCGGCGTGGGCGCCGCGCGCGACAACACCACGATCAACCAGGACCTGCGCAGCCGGGTGCTGGACGACAACGGCGGCGCCTCGCTCACCCTCGAGCAGAAGCTCGGCGGCGGCTACAGCCTCACCTCGATCACCGCTTGGCGGCGCTGGCACAACACCCAGTTCCAGGATTACGACCAGCTGTCGCAGGTCAGCACCGCCTTCCCCGGCATCGACGACCGCGGCGAGCTCGACTTCACCCAGGAGTCCGAGGAGGCGCGCATCGCCTCGCCGAAGGGGCACCTGATCGACTACGTCGTGGGCCTCTACTACCTGCACGCCGACGACGTCGAGGAGTACGACCGCACCGTCACCACGCCGACCAGCAGCAACGAGGGCATCGCCAACTACGGCACCACCGGCAACGACTACGCCGTGTTCGGCGAGGGCAACGTCAACCTCACCCGGTCGCTGCGCGCCATCCTTGGGCTGCGCCTGGTGCGCGACGACCTGAGCTACGATTTCGACCGGCTCTCCACCAGCCGGGCGGCGATCACCGGCGTACGCCCGAGCTTCGCCAGCAGCGGATCGACCGCGAACGACGACTACACCGACCGCATCGGTTGGCAGTACGACGTCTCGCGCACGGTGACGAGCTACTTCACCTACTCGCGCGGCTACAAGGGACCGGCCTACAACGTGTTCTTCAACATGCAGCCGACCGACACCGACGCGCTGCGTCCGGAGACCAACAACAGCTACGAGATCGGCCTGAAGTCGCAGTTCTTCGACCGCAGGCTGACCGCCGACTTCGCCGCCTTCATCGAGGATTTCGACAACTACCAGGCGAACTTCCTCGACAGCGTCGCCGGCGCCACCATCACCCGGCTGATCAACGCGGGCTCGGTGACCAGCCGTGGCGTCGAGGGCGACCTCAGCGCCAGGCCGATCCGCGGGCTGACGCTGGGCACGGTGTTCAGCTTCGACGACGCGCACATCGTGCAGTTCAACTGCCCGCCCGCCGCCGCGCTGAGCTGCGACGTCGACGGCGAGCCGCTGCCGTTCGCGCCGCGCTGGAAGTTCGACCTGCGCGCCGACTACCTGCGCCCGGTGAGCGACCGCTTCGACCTCGATCTCGGCTCCGACTATGACTGGCAGAGCCGCACCCAGTACTCGCTCACCGAGACGCCCGACACGATCCAGGACGCGTACGGGATCTGGGACCTCAACCTGTCGCTGATCGACAATGTCAGCCGCTGGCGGATCACCGCGATCCTCAAGAACGTGCTCGATACGCACTACTCGCCGGTGCTGGCCTACGGCAACCTGGGCGGCGTGGTGCGCGGCGTCGCGCGCGACGACGGCCGCTACGCCGGCTTCTCGCTGCACAAGGATTTCTAGCGCCGCCATGCCGCACGCGCCGTCGGAGATGCCGGCTCAACCGCCCGCAGCGGATCGCCGGATCGCACTGCTGCTGTCGCTGCTGTTCGCCATCGTCGTCATCGCCTACGCCGACCGCCAGGTGATCGCGCTGCTCAAGCCCGCCCTCGACCGCGAGCTGGGCTGGAGCTCGGCCGACTACGGCACCATCACCACCTGGTTCCAGGGCAGCGTCGCGGTGACGCTGCTGCTGTCGGGCTGGTTCATGGACCGCGTAGGGCTGCGCGCCGGACTCGCGATCGGGCTCGGTGGCTGGAGCCTGAGTGCGATCGCCCACGTCGCCGCGCGCAGCGTCGCGCAGTTCGTCGTGGCGCGCGCCGCCCTCGGCGGCTTCGAGGCGCTGGCCAACCCGGCCGGGGTGAAGGCGGTGGCGAGCTTCATCCCGCCCGCGCGGCGCGGTGCGGCGCTCGGCATCCTCAACACCGCACCCAACGTCGCCGCGGTGGCGACGCCGCTGCTGGTCGGGCTGCTCTACGCGGCCGCCGGCTGGAAGGGTACGGTCGCGATCATCGGCGCCTCCGGCTTCGTCTGCCTCGCCC
>CAXTOE010000437.1:0-2793 GCA_964245685.1 uncultured Acetobacteraceae bacterium
GGCCACGACGCCTTTCCCGCCGGCGAGCAGCAGGATGGCGACCTCGCCGCCGTGCGCGCGCCTCAGCTGACGCGCCACGTGCAGCAGCAGGCTCTGCGCGCCGGCGGGAAAGGCGTCGTGGCCGACCAGCAGGATGCGTCCGCCCGCGGCCCCGTTGCGGCCGAAGCCGCTGACCGCGCGCGCGGTCGCGTTCAGGTAGGCGGCGCCATGATGCAGGTCTGGCTCCAGGTAGGCGCCCTCGGCCCACTCGTTCCAGGCGTTGATGCAGACGATCGGGCTGCCGTGGAACGGGCGTGCCAGCGCCTGGCGCACCAGCCCCTCGACCCAGGACTGGTACTTCGCCGGCGTCGAGCCGTGCAGCACCAGCCCGCCGCCCTGGCGGCGGGCGTCGTTGTCCCAGGACGGGCAGGCGGTGCGGATCAGCGGGAACTCCGGCGCCGGCGCGCGCAGCGCGCGGTCGACGATCTCGTCGTAGTCGTAGACCTGGGCGGTGAAGTCGGTGTCGAGCAGGTCGAGCCGCTCGTTGATGGTCTGCGCGTCCTGCACCACCTTGTGCGGCGGGAACTCGATGGCACCATCCAGCCCGTAGCTGCCTGGATCGTCGTCGCCGAAGGCCTGCGCCATCACCAGGATCGGGTTCTCGCCGCAGCGCTCGGCGAACAGCTCGCGCCAGCGGGCGATAGTATGTTTTGCATCCGGAACGAGTGCGGGACGGTAGAGCATCAGCAGCGGGCGGCCCTGGATGCGGATATAGCGCGGGTCGGCGAAGTGACGGCCGTAGCAGTCGATCAGCGCCGGCTCGTCCTCGGGGCGGAAATCCTGGCTGATCAGCACCTCGCTGTCCGAGCCGTCCCAGCGACGGGTCCAGTTCTCGTTGGCCCAGAGCAGGCAGAACGGCATGTCGAGCGAGCGGTCGGCGAGCAGCGCCTCCAGCGGTCCGTCGAGCAGGCGGGTGCCGTTGAACCAGTAGAAGTAGAAGATGAAGCCCTGTATGCCGGCCGCCTGCGCCATCGCCGCCTGGCGACGCAGCGTGTCGGTGCCCTCCAGCCGGTAGTGGCCGAGGTCGCGCGGCGTGCGCGGCTGGTAGTGGCCGGCGAAGCGCGGCAGGCCGCGCGCGACGTTGGTCCACTCGGTGAAGCCCTCGCCCCACCACTCGTCGTTCTGCTTCATGCTGTGGAACTGCGGCAGGTAGTAGGCGAGCACCTGCGCGCGACGGGCAACGGAAGCCGGCAGCGGCCGCACCGTCTCGAAGAACGGGCCGGGCTGGGTGTGGCGACGCATCTCGCGCGGGATGGTGGTCTCGTGCCGGGGCAGTGCCGGATGCACCCCCGCCTCTTCGCGATGCTCCAGGAAATGCAGCAGCGGGTTGGCCTCGGTGGCGCTGTTCAGGTAGCGCTGCCGGTAGAACACCGGGTCGAACCCCTCGAACGGCCGGCGCGCCTCGCGGAAGCCCTGCACCATGTAGTGCTCGAGCGGATCGAGCCCGGCGGCGGCGACGTCGGGGTAGGCACGCAGGTAGAAGCCGGAATCGAACTCGGGCATGGCGCTGACGGTGCCGTCGAGCCGGTGCAGCAGGTAGTGGCGCAGCGCCGTCATGCCCTCCGGCAGGCTGTAGGAGCGCGCGTACCAGAGTGGGTCGAACCAGGCCACGGGGCGGAAGCCGGCGGCCTCGCCCGCGATGATGTAGTGCAGCAGCGGATCGATCCCGGCCTCGGCGACCTCGTGATGCTGCGCGCGATACCAGGACGGATCGAAATACGGGTTCGGCTTGCGGCCCTCGCGCCAGCCGTACTGGTGGTAATGCGCCAGCGCTTCCGAGCCCAGACCGGCCAGGTCGGCGTTGCAGCCCAGATAGTAGGCACAGTCGAACAGGCCCGAGTGACCCAGCACGCGCAGCGCGTCGAGCGCGGCGGCATGGTCCGGAATGGCTCTGTGACCTGAAATCTGCGGTTGCATGGCTCTTCTGACGAAATCGTGATCGAACCTAGCGCAGTGGCGGTTCCGGCGTAAAGTGCTGATCGCGACTGCGACATCGATTTGTTATCGCATCGACACTGCAACCCTGGCGCGAGCGCGGCCGAGCCGGCACGGCCGCCGCGGTGACGGCGTGACGTCCGCGGCGCGATCTGGCACGTTGCCGCGCCGAGCCATGCGCTCGCAGCCCACGGACCGCGTCGACCATAGCTGATGGACCTGACTGCCTCCTTCATCGAGATTGATCATCGCTGCGTGGAGCTGCCCGACGGCGTGGCGCTGGATTGCGGCGTGCGGCTGTCGCCGGTCCGCGTCGCGCTGTGCAGCTACGGCACGCTGAACGCCGCCCGTGACAACGCGATCCTGGTCTGCCACGCGCTCACCGGCGACCAGTACGTGGCCGAGCCGCATCCCCTGACCGGCAAGCCCGGCTGGTGGGCGCGCATGGTCGGGCCCGGCCTGCCGATCGACACCGACCGCTACTTCGTGCTGTGCATGAACGTGCTGGGCGGCTGCATGGGCTCCACCGGCCCACGCTCGATGCGCACCGACCGGGGGCGCACCGACCAGGCGCGCGCCGACGACGAGCCGTGGGGCACCGACTTCCCGCCGATCACCATACGCGACATGGTGCGCGCGCAGCGCCAGGTGATCGCCGCGCTCGGCATCGAGCGGCTGTTCGCGGTGATCGGCGGCTCGATGGGCGGCATGCAGGTGCTGCAATGGGCGGCGAGCTACCCGGAGTTGGTGTTCGCCGCGGTGCCGATCGCCACCGCCGCCTTCCACTCGGCGCAGAACATCGCCTTCAACGAGGTCAGC
>CAXTOE010000438.1:0-2790 GCA_964245685.1 uncultured Acetobacteraceae bacterium
CCGGTCGCGCGATTAGTCGTGCCGGGAGTCGTATAATGCGGGAGAGCGATATGGGGCGTATCGTCTCAGTGTCGGCAGCGCCTTACGACGGGTGGGAGGCTGCCGCCGTGCTCGAGAGCTTGGCGCGCTGCGGCGCGACGCATGTCGAGCCTGCTTTCATAGTCGGCTACACGGAGCCGTTTGACGAGACGGCGTTCAGTGAGGCCGAAGCGACGCGCTGGTCGTCGCTGCTGCGCGCATCGGGTCTCGGCTGTCACGCGCTCTCGTCGCATATCGACCTCGGACGTGAGGACGCGGTCGCCATCTTTCTCAAACGGATGGATTTTGCCCGACGTCTCGGCGTCATCGGGCTCGAGAACCCGGGAGATGCGCGGCCGAACCTCATCGACGTCGCGGCCGACGGGATCGCGCTCGTGCGGCAAATCGCCGCGCCCGAGTTCAGGCTGAACTACGATTCGGGCAACACTGAGAGCCACCGCCCGGACATCGATCCGGTCGCCGATGCGATCTCGGCGCTCGACGCGTGCGCACACCTGCATCTCAAGGCGGTGCGCCGCGTCGAAGACGGCTGGATCAACGTGGCCTTGGGCGAGGGAAACCGGGATCTCGAGCCGCTGCGTGCGGCGCTGGACGCGAGGCCGGAGCTGCCGGTCGGCATAGAGCTGCCGCTTCGCATGCGGCGTGGTCAAGACGCCCAACCGTGGCGGAGGGTCGGGAAGCTGCAGCTGCAGGTCATCGAGGGGGCGGTGCGCAGTTCGCTGGCATGGGTCGGGACGTGAAAGAATGCACAACACCGTCCAGACTTGCCGGCAGGGCCGTTATTTCGGCCCTCCTCATAGAAGTCGAGCTACCCTACACCGGCTTATCCTCCCTTTTTCCTCCACCTGCCCAGGCTAGGCAGCGGCATCATCCTGGTCAGCCTTGAAGGCGCGTAGTCCCCGCCGTCGCCAAAGTATCCTGAGATCGGCCGGGCTGACCTGTCGAAGTTCATCGCCTTGCCCATGGTCTTGCAATTGACTGGCCAGATCGAGCAGAGCCCCGAACAACGTGGCACGATCGTCGTCCACTAGCTCGACCAGCCCGGCTTTCTGCACCAGTCCGCCGAGCTCGATGAGCTGACGGGTTCGAGCGCGACGGTCCTGCACCCACTGCCGCTTGTCGTCGCGGTTGCGGGCGAGCTCGAGGCGGTTCTGCTGCACGGTCAGGCGGTGCAGCTGGGCGGCTGAGACCTGGAGCTCATGCAGCAGCGTCGCCGGCTGCTTGGTCCTTCCGCCGCTTGCCTCCCTGCTGAAAGAAGGTCTGGCCGCGTTCGGTCCACCTCGCGACGGCTTCCGGCTGTTTCTTGGCCTGCTCGAGGGCGGAGAGCAGGGCGCCGACGAGAGCCTCGGGGGGCAGGGCATCGGCGCCGGTGATCTGGACGAGCTCGCCGAGCTGGGTGGTCTTCTGTGTCTTGACCTTCTTGGCCTTGAGCATGAGGGCCTGGAGTTCGGCATCGTAGTCACGCGGCTTCCGGGCCATGGTCAGCGTCCGTGCGATCAGGAGCCGAAGACTAGCCACAGTGCCGGTTCGGCAGCAAGATGACCCCGGACCCGCGAAGCGCGTCATTTGCCTGCTGCAGCGGAGCGGAAGCAGATCAGGAAATGCGCGCTTAAACATTGCGTTGCAATGTGCGCGGGCCGTCGATAGCGTAACGGCAGCCCGTCGGATGCCGCTGCCGCATGGCGATCTACCACTTCTCGGCCAAGGTGATCCAGCGCTCGCAGGGCCGCAGCGCGGTCGCCGCGGCAGCCTACCGCTCCGGCTCCGAGCTGGAGGACGAGCGCCTCGGCCGCTCGCACGACTTCACCGCCAAGGCCGACGTCGTGCACTCGGAGATCCTGCTCTCCGAGGGTGCGGCGGCGCGCTGGCTGGACCGCTCGACGTTGTGGAACGAGGTGGAGGCGATCGAGCGACGCCGTGATGCGGTGCTCGCGCGGGAGATCGAGTTCGCCATCCCGCGGGAGCTCCCGCAGGCGGAAGCGGTCCGGCTAGCCCGCGAGTTCGTGCAGGAGCAGTTCGTCGCGCGCGGGATGGTGGCCGACCTCAACGTGCACTGGAGCAAGGCGGCGGATGGCGAGCTGAAGCCGCACGCCCACGTCATGCTGTCGATGCGCGAGGTAGAGGGGGACGGGTTCGGCAACAAGCAGCGGGCCTGGAACGACGTCGGGCTGCTGCGGCAGTGGCGGGAGCGCTGGGCATCGCTGGCCAACGAGCGGCTGTGTGAGCTCGGCCATGACGTGCGGATCGATCATCGCTCCTACGCGGATCAGGACATTCCGCTGGAGCCGCAGCACAAGATCGGGCCGGCTGGGATGCGGCGTGAGCACCGGGGCGAGGAAGCCGAGCGCGCGGCCGAGCATGAGAGCATCGCGCGGCGCAACGGCGAGCGGATCGCGGAGGCACCGGAGATCGTGCTGGATGCGCTGACGCGGCAGCAATCGACCTTCAGCAAGCGGGACTTGGCGCGGTTCGTGAACCGGCATACGGCGGACGCGGTGCAGTTCGCGGACGTGCTGACGAAAGTGGAGGCATCGCCGGAGCTGGTGCGGCTGGGTGTGGATGGTCGCGGGACGGATCGCTTCACGACGCGGACGATGCTGGCCGCCGAGCAGCGCATGGAGGCGGCGGCGGTGGCGCTGAGCGAGCGGCAGACGCACCGGGTCACGCTGGAGCGACGGCGGGATGACGCGGGTCTCGGCGACGAGCAGCGCCTGGCGCTGGGGCAGGTGACGCGGGCGCGGGACCTGTCGG
>CAXTOE010000439.1:0-2780 GCA_964245685.1 uncultured Acetobacteraceae bacterium
CTGAGTGACTTGCTGGACGGCTTCTTACTTGCTGTGCGTGCCATGATGCTCTGCTTAATCCTGCTTTACGCTTGCAGATATATGTGGATGCCACTTCTTTTTCCAATATAGAGTTGGGAGACAATATTCTATCGGACATTTCCAACTTCAGCGTGGTGCGTTGCGTGCCGCCCTCGGCCGCACCTGAACCGGCGTAACAGCGTTGCACGCTCCGTAATGAATGCCAGCATATCGTCTGGTCGACTACGACGCCGTTCCAGGGTCCTTCTAGTCGAAGCAGTCCTCGATGGCTCTAGCTAGCGTGTTGCTTCCGAACGGCTTGGCGAGAGGGATCGCCATGGAGAGGCTCGGTCCCCTCGAAATGATGTACCCAGTCGCGAGCAGAACCGCCAACCCGGGTCGAAGCCGTTTGAGCTCCTCGGCAAGCTGAAGTCCCGTCATTTCGGGCATTGAGTAGTCGGTTATAACCAAATCTACCTCCATGCCGTCGCGCAGGATTTCCAGCGCCTGCCGTGCCGATCCGGCCTCGACGGCCGTATGACCTAGGTCGTCCAGCATGCCGGCCATGCTCGTCAGCACCAGCGGGTCATCATCCACCAGCAGCACGATGCGTCGCCGATTGGGCTTCACGTAGGCCGCTTCAGGCGCGGCGAGCGGAAGCAGTGCTGCAGCCTCCGCTCGTGGCAGCCACAGCTCGACGGTGGTTCCCTCTCCTTGTCGGCTGTTCAGCACCAGTTGGCCTCCGGACTGAACCGCCAAGCCGTACACCATCGACAGGCCCAGGCCGGTTCCTTTCCCGATCGCCTTGGTGGTGAAGAACGGCTCGGTCGCCTGGGTCAGCGTGGCCTCGTCCATGCCCTCTCCGGTGTCGGTGACGCTGAGGACCACGTAGCTGCCCAGAGAGAGCCTGCCTCGCCCACCCGAGCCCACCTCCTCCTCGCGCGCCGCGACGGTGAGCCTGCCACCTTCGGGCATGGCGTCGCGGGCATTGACGACGAGGTTGAGCAACGCGAGTTCCAGCTGATTGGCGTCCACGTGCGCGGGCGCCACAACGATTGGGAAGCGCGTCTCGATCTGCACCCCGGTGCCGGCCGAGCTGCGCAGCAAGTCCGACATCGCCCGCACCAGGGACGGCACGTCGACCGGCTCCGGATTCAGCGCCTGACGCCGACCGAAGGCGAGCAGGCGCTGTGTCAGCGCGGCGCCACGCTGTCCCGCCTGCAAGGCGTTGTCTAGCAGGCGCATCGCGCGGGCGTCGCCGGCCGGAACGCGCGTGCGGAGCAGCTCGAGGCTCCCGAGCACCGCCGTGAGCAGGTTGTTGAAGTCGTGCGCGATCCCGCCCGTGAGCTGCCCCATCGCCTCCATCTTCTGTGCCTGGCGCAGCGTCGCCTCGGTCGCGCGATGCTCGGCCATCTCGCGACGCAGCCTCTCGTTGATGGCGTCGAGATCGCCGGTCCGTTGCGCGAGAGCGAACTGCAGCCGATGCAGCTCGCCGAACCGCACGCTCGACCGGCGACCGGTGGCCGTCAGGGCGGCGAGGAACACGAGGATCATCACGCCAGAGGCCGCCCCGCGTGCTGAACCATCGAGCGCGAGACGGATGGCGAGCGGCAGAGCCGCCGGCAGGATGTAGGCGAGAGCGGTCGGCAGGTGCGCGGAATGCTGGGCGACGGCACCGGCGCACATGCCGCCGATCAGGAACACCCAGAACAACTGATACGTCTCGGCCTGTGGCAACAGTACGACCGCGCCGCCGCCCCAGAGCAAGCCGGAGACGACAGCGCCGCCTATGCTGAGTCTGGCCCACCGCCCGGCGTTTCTGAGCCCTGATGCCTGGCGCCGATACGCCCGCCAAGCAGCGAGACGAAGCATCGCCGTGAGGAGGACTGCCGCCAGCCAGCCATAGGCGCGGCGATCGTGTTGGGTGCCAATGAGTACAGCGGTCATCAGCGACGCGTTCACCGCCGTCACGAGCACCGTGGCCGGAAGTTGCAGGGACACGGACCTGACCCTCTCGTTGAGGATTGCGGTCTCCACTGCAATTGCGTCTCCCGGACGTCCAGTCGGAGGTCCATCATCGGCGGCCCCGGCTCGTGTGTCGGATTCCGGCTCAGGTAGGTTCACATGCCTTCTCCCCCCAAAGCGCATCGTTTCCATATCGGAAGTCTATCAGCTCCTGTCTCGGTTTGGTATCCATACGCAGCCTCTTGCACCGGACCTGTCCGGCCCAGCACCATCGTTCCGGTCATTGTTGGTCTATTTGACGAATAGCGCTTTATGTTGCACGGAGGATCAGACGGACGCGATAATCGAGCCGATCGAACATGCGGGCGTCATCAGGTTGACGAATGGCGATCAGCTGCGGCGTGAGGTAGTCAAAGCGGCTTACCGAACGGCTGCAGCCCGCTTACATTCCGCCAGACCTGGAAGGCGACGTTGCGTGCAGCACGAGGATCAGAGGCGGTCACGCGATGACGGCGGCGCTGGAAGTACTTGTGGATCCAGGCGTGGGTGGAGAGGAACCACTAGGCTTACCGTGCTGACTTGACCCGCCGCATCTGCCGCCCTCGTCGGCGCATCGGCTGGTGCGACACCTCGGCTCGGCTGTTGAGGTAGCGACTTTGTTGGTGCTCCACGCTAGACAGGATGTCACGCTCCGCAGCAACGCAGTTCTGAAGCTTATCCGTAACGATCACGCAGGCACGTAGGGTTCTGTCACCTCTCGTGGCGATCCGCAACGGAACTACCGGTGCTTCCGGGGAGCATGTGAATGGCACCCA
>CAXTOE010000440.1:0-2774 GCA_964245685.1 uncultured Acetobacteraceae bacterium
CGCTGGGGCCGGCGGCCCCAGGCCCCAGACGCTTATGCAGGACAGACGGATGGAGGGGCAGGCTAGCGGCGGCTTCGACGTCGAGATGAAGCCGGAAGCCGCCGCAGATCCCGCGGTCGGCAGGTTCTCCCTGGTCAAGCGCTTCCACGGCGACCTGCAGGCCGACAGCACCGGCGCCATGCTGACGGTGCGCACCGCCACCGAGGGTTCGGCCGGCTACGTGGCGATGGAACGGGTGGTGGGCACGCTGAACCAGCGGACGGGCAGCTTCGCACTGCAGCACAGCGGCACCATGGAGAGGGGACGCGCGGTGCTCAGCCTGACCGTCGTGCCGGACTCCGGGACCGAGGCGCTCACCGGCATCGCGGGGTCGATGTCCATCGAGGTCATCGACGGCAAGCACACCTATCTCTTCCGCTACCAGCTGCCCGAGCAATGATCTTGCTCTAGCAGCCTGTCATATCGGACTTGAGAAGGTTCATCGCGGCGGCGTCACGCGGCTGGCACGCCGGCACTAGGCAGGTGCGGTCAAGGTCCACGCCGTAGCGAACCCCGAAGGCTCTGGGCGGCATCCGCTCTGCAGCCGCCACAGCGAACGCGCCTCGTCATCCTCGGGAAGCTGTCCCTCCAGCGCCGACGACAGCAGGCTTGCGGCCCGGGTCCTGCGCTTCCGGCCACCAACGTCATACGCGAGTTACGTTGATGATCGATGTCATGTCTGTCGACAGACACCACGGGTGGCAATGCGGCTCGCGATCATCAGCACTCCCAGATCGGGCAATACCTGGGTTCGCACCGTGCTCGCCGACGTGTACGGCTTGTCGCAGATCGCTGTGCACAACCCCTCCGAGCTTCCGGCCGATCCTCCAGAGCGGGTGGTGATACAGCTGCATTGGTATCGCGAACCGTCTCTGCAGGCTTGGCTCCAGCGGCATGGGTTCCGGGTCCTGGTGCTTGCGAGACACCCGCTCGATATCCTGATCTCGATCCTGCATTTTGCTCGTCGTGAGCCGGAAACTGCACGCTGGCTTGAAGGAAATGCAGAGCTGCCGACCGAGCTCGGCTCAGCGTGTCCGACCGACCCTGTGTTCGAGAGCTATGCTCTCAGCTGGGGCGCCGAGAATATCCTCAGCGTAAGCTATGCCTGGTGGCATGAAACGAACGCCATCAAGCTGCATTACGAAGATCTCGTCCGGGAGCCCTTGATCGCCTTCGGGCAGCTGATCGCGCTCCTCGCACCAGGGCAACGACCGCTCGAAGACGCTCTGCAGCGGTCGCGTCTCGCGGTATGGCAGGCGACGTGGAACCACCATGGCTGGCAAGGGAAACCCGGCCTATGGAAGTCGTTGATCACGCCACGAACCGCAACACGGATCTATCTGCGGCATCTCCGTCTGTTTCGGACCCTGAACTATTCTCTGACGCCCTACGTTCTCACCCGGGGCGAGGCAAGACGCCGATGGGATAAGGTAGCCAAGTCTTCCTGAAGAGGTACATCAGCGACCCGGGCAAGCCGTCGGTCTTTCCTGCGGAGAGGATCAAGGGAGCTTGCAGTCACCGAGAGCATCCCGCGGCGAGGCGGGTTGGACAGGCGAGTCCGCACGATCCAGCCTCGATCCGCTCCATCGAAGGCCGGGACCGCAGATCTAGCGGCCGCGACCGGCGTACGACACGCGCCAGATCGTGCCGCCCGCGTCCTCGCTGACCAGCAGGGCGCCGTCGTGAGCGACCGCGACGCCGACAGGGCGTCCCCACACCGCATCGTCGTCGGCGACGAAGCCGGTCAGGAAGTCCTCGTACTCGCCGGTCGGATCGCCGTGCGCATCGAGCACGATGCGTATCACCTTGTAGCCGGTGCGCCTGGCGCGGTTCCACGAGCCGTGCTCGGCCGCGAACGCGCCGCGATAGCCGGCCGGGAACGCGTCGGCGTCGTAGAAGCTCATCTGCAGCGACGCCGAATGCGGCTGGATCAGCACGTCGGGCAGGCTCACCCGGTCCCTCAGGTCCGGCCGCTGCCCGCGCAGGCGCGGCTCCTCGTGCGCGCCCAGATAATACCAGGGCCAGCCATAGAACGCGCCCTCGCGGACCCGGGTCACGTAGTCCGGCACCAAGTTATCGCCGAGGCCGTCGCGCTCGTTGGTGGAGCACCACAGCGTCCCGGAGTCGGGCTGCACGGCCAGGCCCACGCAGTTGCGCAGTCCGGTGGCGAACGTGCGCCCCCGGCCGCCGTCGGGCGCGAACACCAGTACGTCCGCCCGGTTCTCCTCGTCGCCCCAGGCGGCACCCAGCCCGTGCGTCGCCTCCCAGCTTCGCAGCGCGTCCGGAGACAGCGGATCCAGTTCGCGCGCCACGTTGGAGGCCGATCCCACCGAAACGAACAGCCGCGTGCCGTCCGGCGAGAAGGCGATGTCGCGGGTGGTGTGGCCGCCGGTGGTGTGCACGAGACGCGGCACCACGGTCTCCGGCCGGCCACGCGCCTGCATGTCGCCGTTGCGATAGGGAAAGCGCACCACCGCGTTGGTCTCGGCGACGTACACCCACCGCGGATCGGGACCGCGCGGGTAGAACGCGATCCCGAACGGCCCGTCCAGGCCGCGCGCGAACACCGTCTGACCTGCAGCCTTGATCGCGCCGTCGGCCGCGCGCAGCACGCGCAGCCGTCCGGCGGCGGTCTCGGCGACGAACAGGTCGCCGTTCGGCGCGGTGCGCAGCAGCCGCGGGCCGTCCAGCCCATCGGCGAACAGGTCCACCCGGAACCCCGGCGGCGCGTGCTG
>CAXTOE010000441.1:0-2231 GCA_964245685.1 uncultured Acetobacteraceae bacterium
CGCCCGCTCCCAGGCGCGCCTGCAGGCGGCGACGGCGCGGTCGCGGTCCTGGGTCTCCCAGGTGAAGCCCTCGCCCATGGTATGCCACTCCACCAGCGGGCCGAAGCCTTCGAGCACGCGTCGCTCTCCGGTGTCCCAGGCGCCCTTGATGAACTGCACCATCGCGGTGCGTCGGCCACGTCCGATCATGCGCAGCATCAGCCCGATCGCGGCGGTCGATTTGCCCTTGCCCGGCCCGGTATGGACGATCAGCAGCCCCTTCTCGACGGTCTTGCCGGCGACCTCGCGATCCTGCACCGCCTTGCGCTTGGCCATGCGCATGCGATGACGCGCCGCCTCGTCCTGCTCGCTCAAACGCGTGATTCCTTCAGCGTCAATGGCAGGCCGGCGGCGACCAGCACCACGTGGTCGGCGCGCGCGGCGAGCCGCTGATGCAGCGAGCCGGCGGCATCCCGAAAGCGTCGCGCCAGCGCGTGCTCCGGTACGATGCCGAGCCCGACCTCGCTCGACACCAGCACGGTGAGGCCGGCACGTCGTGCGAGCGCCAGTTCGAGCGCCCGCGTCGCCGCCTCGATGTCGTGCTCGCCCAGCAGGAGGTTGCTCAGCCACAGCGTCAGGCAGTCCACCAGTACCGGCGTCCCCGCCGGCACCTGATCCAGCGCGTCGTCCAGCGCCAGCGGTGCGTCGACGGTGCGCCAGCCATCGTCACGTCGAGCCCGGTGCAGCGCGATCCGCTCGCGCATCTCGTCGTCATATGCCGCCGCGGTCGCGACGTAGATCCAGGGCGGCGGCAGCGCCGTGATCAGCCGCTCGGCGTGGCGGCTCTTGCCGGAGCGCGCGCCGCCGAGGACGAGGGCGAGCCGTGAGGATGGATCGGTCAGGTGGGCACCTTTGACGCTCTCGGGCACGAGGGCATACTCTTGGCACCCCGCGGCTTCCATCACCATGATCGAGATACGATGACAGAGGCGCGTGCTTCCCTGCATGTCTGTACTACCTGCCGTGCCGGGCAGACTTCCGCCGACGGCATCGATCCGCCCGGTGCGATGCTGCATCGCCGGCTGCACGCCCTGCTGGCCGAGCGGCCGGCGTCCCCGGTGCGCCTGCTGGAGGCGAAGTGCCTGTCGAACTGCGACCGGGGCTGCTCGGCGGCGATCGCCATGCCCGGCAAGTGGAGCTACCTGCTCGGCGGCCTCGATCTCGAGCGTGCCGCCGACCTGCTGGAGTACGCGGCGATCTACGCGGCCTCGCAGAGCGGCGCGGTGCTGCCCTCGAAGCGCCCGGCCTCGCTGGCCAGGATGGTGCATGGCCGCATCCCGGCGCTGCCGGCATGACCGCGCGCGTCCCCGCCACGGTCATCACCGGCTTCCTCGGTGCCGGCAAGACCACGCTGCTGCGCCACGTGCTGGAGCGTGCCGGCGGACGCCGGATCGCGATCATCGTCAACGAGTTCGGCGCACTCGGCATCGACGGCGAGACGCTGCGCAGCTGCGGCATCCCGGCGTGCCGCGAGGACGACATCATCGAGCTGGCCAACGGCTGCATCTGCTGCACGGTCGCCGAGGATTTCCTGCCGACGATGCAGAAGCTGCTCGACCGGCCCGACCCGCCCGAGCACGTGGTGATCGAGACCTCCGGGCTGGCGCTGCCCAAGCCGCTGCTGCGCGCCTTCAACTGGCCGACGATACGCACCCGCATGACGGTCGACGGCGTGGTGACGGTGATCGACGCGCCCGCCGTCGCCGCCGGTCGCTTCGCCGACGATCCCGACGCGGTGGCCCGTGCCCGCGCCGCCGACCCGTCGCTCGACCACGACAACCCGCTCTCGGAGGTCTACGAGGACCACCTGCTCTGCGCCGACCTGGGGGGGCTGAACAAGACCGACCTGCTCGACGACGCGGCGGGTGCGGCGATCGAGCGCGAGATCGCCGCCCTGATCCCGCGCGCGGTCAAGATCCTGCGCGTCTCGGAGGGACGGGTCGCACCCGGCGTGCTGCTCGGGCTGGAGGCCGCCTCGCAGGACGATCTCGAGGCGCGGCGGTCGCACCATGACGACGAGGCCGACCACGAGCACGACGATTTCGAGAGCTTCGTGGTGCCGGTGGACGAGATCGAGTCCGCCGACCGACTGGCGGCAGTGGTCGTCGAGCTCGCGGCCGCGCACGACATCCTGCGTATCAAGGGTTTCGTCGCGGTGCGCGGCAAGCCGATGCGCCTCGCGCTGCAGGCGG
>CAXTOE010000441.1:2241-2764 GCA_964245685.1 uncultured Acetobacteraceae bacterium
GGTCGGCACCCGCGTCCGCTACCAGTTCGACCGCGCCTGGTCGCCGGCGGAAGGGCGCGCGGGCAACCTGGTGGTGATCGGCCGCACCGGCCTCGACCGCGCCGCGATCTTCGAGCGGCTTCGTCCCTCGGCGCTGGGCGACGGCAGGACCCTCGCGATCCACGCGTCGGGCTGATCCCGTGCACCTGCTGGTCCGCGAGGCCCGCACGCTCGACGAGGCGGAAGCGGCGGTCGATCCGGGGCTGGCGCCCGCCGATCTGGTGTTCCTCTCCTTCTCGGACAGCGACCTGGGCAGCTGGGCGCAAGCGGCCGGTCAGACGCCGGCGGGGCAGGGACCCTCGCTGCGCCTCGCCAGCCTGGCGCGGCTGCGCCATCCGATGTCGGTCGACCTGCTGGTCGAGCAGCTGATCGCGCGGGCGCGCTGCGTGGTGATCCGGCTGCTGGGCGGGATCGAGTACTGGCGCTACGGCGTCGAGGAGGTGGCGGCCTGCTGCCGCAGGGACGGGATCGCCCTCGCCCTGCT
>CAXTOE010000442.1:0-1101 GCA_964245685.1 uncultured Acetobacteraceae bacterium
GCCTCAAGCCGACCGTGGCGGTGGTCTGGTCCGGCGCCTTCAACTTCCTGGGCGTGCTCACCTCGAGCGGTGCGGTCGCCTACGCGATCATCACCATGCTGCCGATCGACCTGATCCTGCACGCCGGCAACACCGGCGGCTATTCGATGATCTTCGCGCTGCTGCTGGCGGCGATCATCTGGAACCTCGCGACCTGGTCGTTCGGCATCCCGAACTCCTCGTCGCACGCGCTGGTCGGCTCGATCATCGGGGTCGGCATCGCCAACCAGTTCCTCGCGCCGGCCGGCGAGGCGAGCGCCGGCGTGCAGTGGGGCCCGGTGTTCGGCGTGCTCAAGGCGCTGCTGTTCAGCCCGCTGATCGGCTTCTTCGCCGCCGGCGGCCTGCTGCTGCTGGTCAAGGCGCTGGTCCGTCGCCGCGACCTGTATCAGGCGCCGGAGGGCAAGAAGCCCCCGCCGCTGTGGATCCGCGGCCTGCTGATCCTGACCTGCACCGGCGTGTCGTTCAGCCACGGCGGCAATGACGGGCAGAAGGGCATGGGGCTGATCATGCTGATCCTGATCGGTGCCGCACCGACGGCGTTCGCGCTCAACCGCGCACTTCCCGACAGCGCCATGCCGGCCTTCATCGGCGCGACGCACCGGGCGGAGTCGATCTTCGGCGCCCATGCCGGCGGCGCGCCCTCGGTGCAGCCGGCACAGGCACGCGGCGTGGTCGACGCGGCGCTGAAGAGCGGGGCGATCGATCGGCCCCCGGTCTATGCCGCCCTGGCGGCGCTGTCGTCGGACATCGCGGCCCAGGTGCAGAGCTACGGCACCATCAGCCATGTGCCCGCCGAGGCGACACCCAACATACGCAACGACATGTACCTGACCGCGGAGGCGGTGCGCAGCCTGACCAAGACGCCCGGATCGATGGCGGCCGGCGACGTGACCACTCTGAAGGCGTACGGCAGCGACCTCAACCAGGGTACGCGCTACATCCCGACCTGGGTGAAGGTCTCGGTCGCGGTCGCACTCGGGCTCGGCACCATGGTGGGCTGGACGCGCATCGTGGTGCCGGTCGGCGCGGCCGACCTCGCCCCGACGCTGAGCGCCGCCGCGG
>CAXTOE010000442.1:1111-2759 GCA_964245685.1 uncultured Acetobacteraceae bacterium
CACGCAATTCATCCCGACCTGGGTCAAGGTAACGGTGGCGTTGGCGCTTGGGCTGGGCACGTTGGTCGGCTGGAAGCGCATCGTCGTCACGGTCGGCGAGAAGATCGGCAAGGAGCACCTGACCTACGCGCAGGGCGCGTCGGCGGAGCTGATCGCCGCCGGCACCATCGGCCTTGCCGAGGCCTACGGCCTGCCGGTCTCGACCACGCACATCCTGTCGAGCGGCGTTGCCGGCACGATGGCGGCGAACGGCTCCGGGCTGCAGATGGCCACGCTCCGCAACATGGCGCTGGCCTGGGTGCTGACCCTGCCGGTCGCCATCACCCTCTCGGCCTGCCTGTACGCCCTGCTGCACACCATCTTCTGACGGAGCAGCCCGCCCTCTGACGGAGCAGCCCGCCGACGAAAAAGTTCGGCTGGCCGGATAGATCGCTATGCTCGGTGCTGCAATACCAGGAGCAGTCGCCGCGCATGGCCGACATCGTCCATCACGATCACGATCCGTCGGACCCCTCGCTGCCGGCCGCGCCGGCGGTTCCGGCGACCCGCGACGACGAGACCCCGTCGACGCGGGTCTCCTCGGCGCAGATCACCGCCATCCTGCGCACGGTCACGCTGATCGCCGGCGCGGGGCTGCTGCTGTGGCTGTTCTCCCAGGTGGTGCTGCTGCTGTTCTTCGCGGTGCTGCTGGCCTGCACCCTGCGCGGCGGCGCGGACGGGCTGTCCCGGCTCACGCGGCTGCCCGCCGGCCTGATGCTGGGCGTGATCAGCCTGCTGCTGCTGGCCGCGGTGGTGGGCGGGTTCTGGTGGATCGGCCCGCAGCTGGTGCAGCAGGGGGGCGATCTCGTCGGCAAGCTGTCGGCCGAGATCGACCGGCTCTCGGAGCATTATGGCTCGACCCCGTGGGCGAAGTCGATCACGCAGCATCTCTCAGGCTCGACGCCGAGCGCCGAGCAGGTCAGCGCCCCGGCGTTCAAGGTCCTCGGCCTGACCCTGGGAGCGCTGGCCGACCTGGTGCTCGTGCTGATCACGGCACTCTACCTCGCCATCTCGCCGGCACTCTACCAGCGCGGCCTGCTGCGCCTGATCGCGATCCGCCATCGGCCGCGCGCGCTGGCGATCCTGCGCGACGTCGGGCGCACGCTGCGCCGCTGGCTGCTGGGCCAGATGGTGGACATGGTGGTGGTCGGCCTGATCACCGCGATCGGCATGCGCATCCTCGGCGTCCCGGTGCCGCTGGCGCTCGGCGTGGTGGCGGGGGTGATGACCTTCATTCCCTATTTCGGCGCGGCGATGGCGGGAGTGCCGGCGGTGCTGGTGGCACTGACCGTAAGCCCGACCACCGCGCTCTACGCCGTGGCCGTGTTCCTGCTCTGCCACGTGGTGGAGGGCTACGTGCTCTCGCCGCTGGTGCAGCGGCGGCTGGTGGAGCTGCCGCCGGCGCTGACCCTGCTCTCGATGGCAGCCTCCGGCGCCCTGTTCGGCCCGCTCGGCATCATCCTAGGCACGCCGCTCGCCGCGGCGACGATGGTCGCGGTGCGGGAGGGCTACGTGGTCAGCGTGCTCGGCGACCGCGAGGCCCACGATCCGCGCTGAGCGGAGCCTGTAAAACCTAAGGGATCGGGGTCTGGGGCCGCCGGCCCCAGCG
>CAXTOE010000443.1:0-1476 GCA_964245685.1 uncultured Acetobacteraceae bacterium
GTACAGCGTCGCCAGCCGGGACAGCGCCAGCCACAGCCCCTGCGGCCGGTTCAGCCCGGCGACCAGAAGCACCAGGAAGGCGAGCACCAGCACCGCCATCAGCTTGCGGTAGATCGGCCGGAAGCGGGCGCTGCGCACCGGCGAAGTGTCGAGCCACGGCACCGCGAACAGCATCAGCACGGAGCCCGCGGCGAGCACCACGCCGCCAAGCTGCGAGGGCACCGCGCGCAGGATGGCGAAGAACGGCGCCAGGTACCATTCCGGGATGATGTCGGACGGCGTCGAGAACGGGTTCGCCTCGACGTAGTTGTCGGTCTGGGTCAGCCAGCCCGGCAGGTAGAACACCAGCAGCGCGAAGGCGAGCAGGAACACGCACAGCCCGAGCCCGTCCTTGGAGGTGTAGTAGGGGTGGAACGGCAGCGTGTCCTGCGGCCCCTTGACCTCGATGCCGAGCGGGTTGTTCGAGCCGGTCACGTGCAGCGCCACGACGTGCAGCACTACCGCGCCGATGATCAGGAAGCCGAGCACGAAGTGCAGCACGTAGAAGCGGTGCAGGGCCGCGTCGCCGAGCCCGTTGCCGCCCTGCAGCCAGGTCGCGAGCCCGTGGCCGAATCCCGGCAGGGCGGAGACCGCGTTGGTGAGCACGACCGCACCCCAGTAGCTCATCTGGCCCCACGGCAGCACGTAGCCGGCAAACGCGGTGACCATCACCATCACCAGCAGCAGCATCCCGGTCAGCCAGAGCAGCTCGCGCGGCGCCTTGTACGAGCCGTAGTACAGCGAGCGGAAGGTGTGCACGTAGAGCGCCATGAAGAACAGGCTGACGCCCGCCATGTGGATGGAGCGTATGATCCAGCCGCTGCTCACCTGGCGATCGATCGCCTCCACGCTGGCGAAGGCGGCGGCACCGGTCGCGGTGTAGTTGATCGACAGGAAGATGCCGCTCAGCGTGAGCGCGAGCAGCGCGATGGTCGAGAACGCGCCGAAGTTCCACAGGTAGTTGAGGTTGCGCGGCGTCGGGTAGTCGACGTACTCGCGCCGGAAGCCGGAGATGATCGGCAGGCGCTGGTCGATCCAGCGCGCGAACGGGCTGGTGAGGCCGCGTGCCTCGGTGAGCCCGGCAGGATCGCGAAGAGCGGCGTGTCGCGAGGCGAGCGGCGAGGCGCCCGGTGCAGGAGGCGAAGGTGCTTCGCCGTGGAGCGGGCCTGCCATCAAGGGGTCCTTCAGCCTGTTGCATGAGCGGGATGCCGGGGCGACGGCCGGCGGTCCGGCGCACCTAATCATCCCCGAAGTGGTGGCGCCCGCGCGGACGCCACCAACCTGACCCGCACCGCCGGGCGCATCGCGAACCTGATCGCGCTGGCGCAGGCCGAGCAACGGCCGACGCTCCTGTTCGTGACCGGCATCCCCGGCGCCGGCAAGACCCTGTGCGGCCTGAACGCGGCGTTCGGCGTCGAGGCCCGGACGGGTGCCGCC
>CAXTOE010000443.1:1486-2321 GCA_964245685.1 uncultured Acetobacteraceae bacterium
GCGCTGGTTCGAGGAGCTGCGCGACCGGCTCTGCGCGGAGTTCGAGGCGATCGAGCACGAGGCCGCCGACGCCGCGCGACCGGCCGGACGATTCGAGCGCACGCCCTGGACGCGTCCGGTCGCCGAGGCTCCTGACGGCGACGCCGATGCTGCCGGAGATGGCGGCGGCGGCGTGATCAGCCTGATGCGCGGACGGGTGCTGGAGAAGGTCGGGGTCAACGTCTCGACCGTGCAGGGAGAGTTCAGCCCGGAGTTCCGCGGCTCGATCCCGGGTGCCGCGGAGGATCCGCGCTTCTGGGCGTCGGGCATCAGCCTGGTCGCGCACCCGCGCAGCCCGCTGGTGCCGGCGGCGCACTTCAACACCCGCATGCTGGTCACCACGCGAGGCTGGTTCGGCGGCGGCGGCGACATCACGCCGATGTTCCCCGACAGCGCCGAGGCCGCGGACGACGCGCTCCAGTTCCACGACGCCCTGCGACAGGCCTGCGACCGCCACGACCCGGCGTACTACCCGCGCTTCAAGGCCTGGTGCGACCGCTACTTCTACCTGCCGCATCGCGGCGAGCCGCGCGGGCTCGGCGGCATCTTCTTCGACCATCTCGACGGCGCGGCGGAGGCCGATTTCGCCTTCGCCCGCGACGTCGGCCTCGCCTTCCTGTCGGTGTATCCGCGGATCGTGCGCGCGCGCATGGGCGAGCCGTGGACGGCGGCGCAGCGCGAGCAGCAGCTGGTGCGGCGCGGCCGCTACGTCGAGTTCAACCTGATCCATGACCGCGGCACGCTGTTCGGGCTGCGCACCGGCGGCAACGTCGAGGCGATCCTGATGAGCCTGCCG
>CAXTOE010000443.1:2331-2758 GCA_964245685.1 uncultured Acetobacteraceae bacterium
ATTCGCTGTATCATGACGCGAGAAGCAGCGGCAGCGGATCGGCGCCAGAACCGGCGCCGGACGCTGCCCGCGGCGAGGCGACCGAGATGAAGGCAGCACCCGTTCTGCGACGGCGTTTCCTCCTGCGTCTCGCCTGCGGCCTGGGCGCGTCCGCGGTCGCCGCCGGCAGCGCACGGGCGCAGCACCGTGCGGCCGCCTCCCCGCTCACCGCGCGCCGGATGGGCGTGCCGACGCCGGACCTGACCGACGCTGCGATGATGGTGGCGGGGCCGGCCGCCGCCGAGGCCGTCGCGGCCGAGATCGGGCCCCATCTCGCGCCCGGCGCGGTGCTCAGCGACGTCGGCTCGGTGAAGGGCGCCGTGGTGGCCGCCGTGACGCCGCACCTGCCCGCGGGCGTCAGCTTCGTCCCGGCACATCCCGTCGCGGG
>CAXTOE010000444.1:0-2755 GCA_964245685.1 uncultured Acetobacteraceae bacterium
CGCTGGTGAGCCGGCTGGCGGCTCGTCTTGAGGAGGCCGCAGACAGCCTGGACAGTGCGGCGCGCGGGCGCATCGAGGCGATGTGCCGGGTGATCCAGCGTCGCGCGGTGACGCGGCTGGAGGCCTGGATCCACATGCTGCGCGCGCTGCCGGAGCCGCCGGCGGCGGGCCTCACGCCGACCCACGTCATGTTCCTGCGTCTCGACCGGCGTGCCGGCCCGCGCGCCGCCGACCGCGATGTCGGCCTGCACCGGCACTGGCTCGACCCGACGATCCCGTTCGCCCAGGCGCTGGCGGCACCCGCGCACGGCATCCTGATCACCTCGGCGACGCTGCGCGACGAGAGCGGCGCGGATGCGGCATCCGCCTGGGAGGCCGCGGAGGCGCGCACCGGTGCCACGCACCTGCCCTCGCCGGCGCTGCGCGCGGCACTGGCGAGCCCGTTCGACTACGCCCGTCAGACACGCGCCTTCATCGTCGGCGACGTCGCCCACGACGATCCCGAGCAGCTCGCCGGCGCCTATCGCGCGCTGTTCCTGGCAGCCGGCGGCGGCGGCCTCGGGCTGTTCACCGCGATCAGCCGGCTGCGCCAGGTGCAGCAGCGGCTGGCGGAACCGCTGGAGCAGGCCGGCATCCCGCTGTTCGCGCAGCACGTGGACGCGATGGACAATGCCACCCTGGTCGACGTGTTCCGCACCGAGATCGATTCCTGCCTGCTCGGCACCGACGCGATGCGCGACGGCGTCGACGTGCCCGGCCGGGCGCTGCGGCTGGTGGTGTTCGAGCGCGTGCCGTGGCCGCGGCCGGACATCCTGCACCGCGAGCGTCGCATCCACCTCTCCGGCGGCGCGCCGACGCTGTACGACGACCGCATCGCGCGGCTGCGGCTGCGGCAGGCGTTCGGCCGGCTGATACGCGCCGCCACCGACACCGGCGTCTTCGTGCTGCTCGACCGGCGCGCGCCGAGCCGGCTGCTCTCCGGCCTGCCAGAGGGCGTACAGGCACGACGCACCGGTCTCGCGGAGGCGGTGGCGCAGACCGCCCGCTTCCTCTCCGAGCCGAGCTGAGGCGTCAACTTCCCCGCCGATGCGACGTTCGGTTTAGGACCAAGCTAGGGAACACCACGATGAGCGACACCGGCCAAGACCACACCACCATCCCGATCCTCGGCGGCACGGTGCGCGAGGTGCAGGGTCTGCTGCCGAACGAGGGCGCGCTGCAGCAGGCGACCTACGCCCTGCTGAGCGCCGGCTTCGACCGCGGCGACCTCAGCCTGCCGGACGCGCGCGCCAACACGGCCGATCCGGTGGCGACCGAGAACCCCGCCGACGAGCACGACACGCGACAGGTGCGCACCATGATGACGAGCACGATCGGCATCGCGGGCGCCCTGATCGGCGGCACGGTGGCGTCGGTCGCGACCGGAGGCGCCATGCTGCCGGTGGCGGCCGCGGCGGTGGCGGCGGCGGCGGGCGCCGGCGGCCTGACCCAGATGGGGTTCCAGGGGGCGGCGGACACGCGCGAGGCCGGGCACGACGCGCAGGGTGCCAGCGGCACGCTGATGCTCTCGGCGCTGGTGCGCGACGAGGAGAAGGAGAAGCTGGCGACGTCGATCCTGCGCGAGCAGGGTGCCAGCGCGGTGGAGACGGTGGAGCGGCACGGCTCCGGAACCTGGGGCGCCTGAACCCGGCTCAGGCCGGGAGCCGAGCCCGCGCCGGCGTCAGGCCGGCTTGAGGTTGGTCGCCGCGGCCTTGCCGCGCTCCATGGCGATCTCGTAGGTGACCTTCTGGCCCTCGTTGAGGCCGCGCAGGCCGGCGGCCTGGACCGCGGTGATGTGGACGAACACGTCCTTGCCGCCGTCCGACGGCATGATGAAGCCGAAGCCCTTCGTGGTGTTGAACCACTTCACGGTGCCGATTGCCATTGACCGTGCAACTCCTGATCCCGCCCCGGCACCGCGCCCGGGCTTCTCCATCCCGCGGGCCCGGTCCGGAACCCCAGTTAACGTTTCGTAATGGGCTCAGAAAACCACGCTTGTGTCAATCACGACTGCATGAGCGATGCATCCAGGACTGGATCGGCACAAGCGGGAATGGGCACGAACGAAAAAGGGCGGCCCCTGCGGGCCGCCCTCCTTCGTCTCGATGGTCGATGACGGGCGGGTGGATCAGAAATCCATGTCGCCCATGCCGCCGCCCGGAGGTCCGCCCGCGGGGGCCTTCTTCTCGGGCTTCTCGGCGATCATCGCCTCGGTGGTGACCAGCAGGCCGGCGACCGAAGCCGCATCCTGCAGGGCGGTGCGAACCACCTTGGTCGGGTCGATGATGCCGGCGTCGATCAGGTTCTTGTACTCGCCGAGCTGCGCATCGAAGCCGTACGCATACTCCGGGTTCTCGAGCACCTTGCCCGCGATCACCGCACCATCTTCACCCGCGTTCTCGGCGATCTGACGCAGCGGCGTCTGGATCGCCTTGCGGATGATCTCGATGCCGAACTTCTCGTCCTCGTTCAGCGGGTGGATCGTGGCTAGCACCAGCGAGGCGCGCGCCAGCGCCGTGCCGCCGCCCGGGACGATGCCTTCCTCGACCGCGGCGCGGGTCGCATGCAGCGCGTCGTCGACGCGGTCCTTGCGCTCCTTCACCTCGACCTCGGTCGAGCCGCCGACGCGGATCACCGCGACGCCGCCTGCCAGCTTCGCCAGACGCTCCTGCAGCTTCTCGCGGTCGTAGTCCGAGGTGGTCTCCTCGACCTGCGC
>CAXTOE010000445.1:0-2280 GCA_964245685.1 uncultured Acetobacteraceae bacterium
GCCATGATCACGGGACTCTATTCCATGGCGCTCTGCGCCGGCGCGGCGGCGGCGTCGTGCTGCACAACGCCTCGATCTGCGCGGTGCAGCCGCTCTGGTACGAGCCGATCTACAATACGACCAAGTCCGCCCTGATGATGTTCTCCAAGACGCTCTCGACCGAGGTGGCGAAGGACAACATCCGGGTGAACTGCGTCAATCCCGGGCTGGTGCTGACGCCTGATTGGATCAAGACGGCGAAGCAGCTGACCGCGGAGAGCGGTGGCGACTGGCAGGGCTACCTGCAGGCGATCGCCGACGAGCACGCCGCGAACAAGCGCTTCGCGACCCCGGAGGAGGTGGCGAACTTCTTCGTCTTCCTCTGCTCCGATCGAGCCAGCTACAGCATCGGCTCGACCTACTTCGTCGACGGCGGAATGCTCAAGACGATCTAGCAAGGAGCGGGGCCTGGGGGCTCCGGCTCCAGTGGGTCAAGGGCAGGGCCCTTGCCTCTCCGGGAGCCCGTGCCTCACGACCGCATGAAGTCGGCGAAGGCGTCCCGGTAGTCCGGATGCCAGCGTGACAGGGCCGGGCGGTTCTCGATGATGTCGCCGACCATCCAGCGCATCCGCCGCTCGTCGGTGGCGCGCGGCACGGCGTTGTCCGGGCACAGGATGTAGAAGTCGCGACGCTCCAGCGCGTGCAGCATGAAATCGACCACCTGATCCGCCGTCCAGGCTGCCTGCGGCTTCTCCGCCTGGCCGGTCATGCCGGTGTGGGTGAAGCCCGGGATGAGCAGGTGGGCGGAGACGCTGCCACTCGCTTCGCGCAGCTCGTGCGCCAGCAGCTCCGTGTAAGCTTTCACCCCGGCCTTCGAGACATTGTAGGCGCTGTTGCCCGGCGGCAGCGTGATGCCCTGCTTGGAGCCGGTGTTGACGATCAGGCCGGGCTTCCCCGAGGCCAGCATGGCGCCCGCGAACGCCTGCACGCCGTTGATCACGCCCCACAGGTTGACGTCCATCAGCGCCCGCCAGGTGGCCCCGTTCTCCCACGGCTTGCCGGGATCCGAGCCGACTGCGGCGTTGTTCATCCCCCCCGAGGCGCTGCCGACGCGGCCGAACGCGACCTCGCGTAGTGCCACCAGCTGCTCGGGATCGGCGACGTCGGGGGGCGGCGCCACGACCTCCGCCGCATCCGCCGCCAGCGCCACGACCCGCTCTCGGGCCTGCTGCAGCGCCGGCCCGGGCAGGTCGGCCATGACCACGTTCAGCCCCAGCGCAGCGAAGCGGCAGGAGGCGGCGAGGCCGATGCCGCTGGCAGCCCCGGTGACGATCGCGGTGCCGCCGGGCAGCAGGGCAGGGTGGGTCATGCGGAAGCTCCCTGAGATTTTCGTCCGACCATAGCCTGCTCAGCCACGGCCGACGAACGGCATGTTGGTGGCCATCACGGTGAGCGTCTGGATGTTGGTGTCGAGCGGCAGCGAGGCCATGAACAGCACCGTCCGGGCGACGTCCTCGACCCGCATCACCGGCTCGATCGCCATGTCGCCGTTCGCCTGCGGCACGCCCGACTGCATCTTCGCCGCCATCGGGGTGAGCGCGTTGCCGATGTCGATCTGGCCGCAGGCGATGTCGTGGGCGCGCCCGTCGAGCGACAGCGACTTGGTCATGCCGGTCACCGCGTGCTTGGTCGCGGTATAGGCGATCGAGTTCGGCCGCGGCGCGTGCGCCGAGATCGACCCGTTATTGATGATGCGCCCACCCTGCGGACGCTGATGGCGCATCATGCGGAACGCGCCCTGGGCGCACAGGAACGCACCGGTGAGGTTGATCGCGACCACGCTCGACCATTGCTCGAAGCTCAGCGCGTCGGGCGCCGCCGAGAGGCTGATGCCGGCATTGTTGAACAGCAGGTCGAGCCGGCCGAACCTGGCCTGCACGGCGGCGAACAGCGCCTCCACCGATGCCGGATCGGAGACGTCGGCGGGATGCACCAGCGTCGGCGGGATCGCGCCGCTGGCGGAGGCGCCGGCGAGCGTCTCCTCCAGCGCCTCGCCGCGACGTCCGGCGAGCACCACCGACCAGCCCTGCGACAGCAGCGCCGTCGCCACCGCGCGCCCGATGCCGCTGCCGGCACCGGTGACGAGGGCGATCCGGCCGGCACCGGACCCGTCCCGGTCATGACCCTGAGCCTGGAGCTCGGGAGAAGCTGGTTCACTCAACTCGTGGTCCTTCCTGTCGTGGCGGTGCGCCGGCGGCGCGTGGCGGGCCCTGCTCTCCGTGCTGGTCGAGACGCTGGTCG
>CAXTOE010000445.1:2290-2749 GCA_964245685.1 uncultured Acetobacteraceae bacterium
TCATGGCACCGGCACGCCGACCGAGATCGGTGAAATCAACGCGTATCGTGGTCAGGGGTGGCACCATCTGCTGGCCGATCTCGAAATCGCCGAAGCCCAGCAGCGAGAGGTGATGCGGCACCTCGACGCCGCGCCGGCGGCATTCCATCAGCGCGCCGACCGCGGAGAGGTCGGAGACCGCGAACACCGCCTCGACGTCCGGCGCCTGGTCGAGCAGGGCGCCCATGGCGATCGCACCCTGCTCGAAGGAGAGCGGGATCCGTCCGTCGGCGCGCACCAGGACGGCCGGCAGGCGCGCCGCGCGCACGGCCTCGGCGAAGCCGGCCAGCCTCGCCTCGCCGCGCGTGTCGTGTCGCTCGCCCTCGCGCGAGGGACCGAGTGCGGCCAGCCGGCGATGGCCCAGGCCGAGCAGGAACGATGCCGCGGCGGCGCCCACGGCGTGATTGGAGAAGCCGACGG
>CAXTOE010000446.1:0-2737 GCA_964245685.1 uncultured Acetobacteraceae bacterium
CAGGCCGTGCCCGACATAGCCGGCGAAGGCCGGGTAGTGGCCGCTGCCGCCGCCCACCACCAGCGCCACCTTGCCGTCCCGCACCGGATCGGCGCGCACGACACCGCCGCGCACCGGCTGGAGGCCGCCGGCGTGGACCGCGCAGAAGCCGGCGAGCGCGCTCGCCGCGAACGACTGCGGCTCATCAAGGATGCGGGTCATGCATGCTCCCAGCTCTGGTCGGGGCCGCGGCGGCAGGCGCCTCAGCGCGGCAGGATGCGGCGCAGATACTCCCGGTTGGTCGCGCACACGCTCAGCCCGTCGCCGCCGTAATGCTCGAGCAGGAACGGACTGTTGAAGCCGTGCTCGATCATGATCCGCGTCGCGACCCGATAGCTGATCACACCGTACTCCAGCGGCATCGGGCCGGTGACGACCGCGCCGTTGGTGGCGTCCTCGGTGCGGAAATAGTTCTTCGCGTGCCAATAGCCGGCGTACGGCGCCACCTTCTCGATCATCGCCAGCCAATGCTCCACCGGACGATGCAGCCGCACCAGGTTGCCGATGTCGGCGTTGATCTTGACGTTGGGCAGGTCGACGTCGGTGACGAACCGCACCGCGCTGTCGGCGGTGCCGAGATAGGTGTCCTCGTACATCTCGAGTGCCACCTCGATGCCGAGTTCAGCGGCGTGCTGGCCGAGTTCGCGGATCCGCGTGACCGCCTTGTCCCAGACCGCCGGATCGTCGGGATTGAGCGCGCCCTGCGCTGTCCAGAACCACAGCGCCTGCTTCTGCGCCGGCCACAGCGCTTCGAACAGCCCGAACGACACCGCGCCGGCGCCGATCTTCGCGGCGGTGTCGATGACGCGGTGGTTGTAGGCGAGGTATTCGTCGCCGTGGCGGACGTCGATGACGCTGCGACGCGCCGTCGAGATCGCCGGCACCGAGAGCCCGGCCTCGCGCACCACGGCCGTGAACTCGTCCAGGCGCGAAGGCTCCAGGTCGGCGATGCGCAGCCACGAATCGGTCGGATCGAGATGGGTGAAGCCGGCATCGCTGACGTCGGCGAGCGTCCGCGCCCACGCCTCGGCGGGCTGGTCTTGCACGCTGCTGCCGTCGCGCAGGATGTTGGGATACTGGATCATGGCCGCCGCGATCGGCCAGGTCTCGCGGTTGAAGCGTGTGGTGGTCATGGTGCTCACACTCCCGGTGCTGCGGCCGGCGCGCCGATCCTGCCGCCGAGTTCGTCCTCGATGTGCGCCTGGATGATCTGCTCGAACTGCGTCTCGGCCTTGAAGCCCAGCGCCGCCGCGCGGCGTGCCTCGAAGCCCTGCGCCCAGCCATCGACGATGCGCTGGATCACCGGGTCCGGCTCGCGCCGGATCAGTGCTGCGACCTCCGCTCCTGCCACGGCGCGTAGAGCAGCGATCTGCTCGCCGACCGTCACCGACAGGCCCGGCATGGTCAGGTTGGGGCGGCCGCCGAGCTCGGTCGGATCAAGCGAGGCGGCGTGGGTGAGGAAATGGATCGCCGAGCGCGGGCTGGTCATCCAGTGCCGCACGCTGTCGGTGACCGGCAGGATCGCCTCCTGCCCGACCAGCGGCTCGCGTATGATCCCGGAGAAGAAGCCGGACGCGGCGCGGTTCGGCTTGCCGGGCCGCACGCAGATGGTCGGCAGGCGCAGGCCGATGCCACTGACGATGCCGCGCCGGCTATAATCGGCCAGCAGCAGCTCGCCCATCGCCTTCTGGGTGCCGTAGCTGGTCTGCGGGGTCAGCGCCTGGTCGTCGCTGATCATGGCCGAGAGCTCGCCGCCGAACACGGCGAGCGAGGAGGCGAACACCAGCCGCGGCATCCAGCCCCCGGCTTCGCCCTCCTGGCGTATCGCCTCGAGCAGTATTCGGGTGCCGTCGAGGTTGACGCGGTAGCCCTTCTGCATGTCCGCTTCCGCCTCGCTGGAGACGATGGCGGCGAGGTGATAGATCAGGTCCGGCCGCCGACGTGCGAGCTCGGCGGCCGCTCCTGCCGTGGACAGGTCGGCAACCGCGCAGTGCGTCTCGCCCGCGAGGCCTTGCGGCGCGGTCGGGAGCACGACGTCGATCAGGTCCAGCGCCGTCACTTTCTCTCCGGCGAGGCTGCCGCCACCGGCCAGCCGCTCGGCCAGCTTCCGGCCCAGCATGCCGGCGGCACCGAGGATCAGAACGCGCATGGCAGACAACTCCTCATCTCTCGGGTGCGGTGATCCGGAAGGCGCTGTTCAGCTGCGCCCGGATTCGCCGGGATGATGCTTCTCGTGCTTGGTACCGCCGCCGGTGCTGTTGTCCTCGTCGCTGGGATGCTTCTTCTTGACCGGACTGTGCTGATGATGGGCGCCGGCGACGTCGCTGTCATGCGGCTTGTCGGCGTTGGCGTGACTGCTTCCGGGACCGCCGCCGGAGCGGTCGGTCGCGGGTATCTTGCTGCTGGTGTTCATGTCGTCTCCCCTTACCCGGTGCAAACGGAGCGCGGCCGTCCCGGGTTCCGACGCCGTGCGCGCGCCGTGAGCGCCGCGCATCCGCAGGCTCGAGCCGTTCAGACGAGGCAACGAGGCCGGATCGGCCGCGATCCCCTCCGCCACCGCGACCGCGCGCGCCAGCTGCGCGTCGGTGAGGTGGCGGATCGCCGGGCGCGGTACTACCCGGTCCCAACGAACGCCGATCGCGGCGTCCAGGCACACCCGCATGAAGCAATGATCGAGCCGGATCGGCCAGCCATGCAG
>CAXTOE010000447.1:0-2737 GCA_964245685.1 uncultured Acetobacteraceae bacterium
TCATTGACTCGCCGGCTTCCGGCGATCCCGCCTAGAGGTGACGCTGGCTGACGCGCGGTCACGCGCGGTGGCGTAGCGAAGAGGGTTCTGACGCGATGGATGGCTTGGCTACTCTCGACGCCCTGCAGCGGGACGACGCCTACGACCGCACGGACGGCGCCGTGGCCGACATCATGGCCGGAGATACGCCGTCGCGCTCCGCCACTCCGCGCCAGCACACGTTGCGCAACCCGATCTCCTGTTCCGGCGTCGGCCTGCATAGCGGTCGGCCGGTCACCCTCAGCCTGCAGCCGGCCGCCGCCGATACCGGCATCGTGTTTCGCCGCGTCGATCTCGGTGCCGAGGCGGCCGGCATCGACATCCCGGCGCGCTTCGACCACGTCGTCGACACCCGCTTCTGTACCGTGGTCGCGAGCCGCACCGACGCGCGGCTGCGTGTCGGCACCATCGAGCATCTCACGGCCGCGCTCGCCGGCTGCGGCATCGACAATGCGCGCATCGAGATCGACGGGCCGGAGATCCCGGCGCTCGACGGCTCGGCAGCGCCCTTCATGTTCCTGATCGACTGCGCCGGACGCGCCGAACAGCCCGCTCCGCGCCGCATGATCGAGGTGATCAAGCGTGTCCGCGTCGAGGAGGGTCTGGCCTACGCCGAATTCCTGCCTTCGCCCGCCGCCAAGCTGAGCCTGAACCTGTCGATCGACTTCCCGGCGCGGGTGATCGGTCGGCAGTCCTACGGCATGATCCTGACCCGCCAGGCGTTCCGCCGTGAGCTCGCCCGGTGCCGCACCTTCACCATGCTCCACGAGATCGAGGCGCTGCGGGAAGCGGGCCTGGCACGCGGCGGTTCGCTCGACAACGCGGTCGTGGTCAACGACGACACGGTGCTCAACCCGGCCGGCTTGCGCTGCGGCGACGAGTTCGTGCGCCACAAGATGCTGGACGCGGTCGGTGATCTCTCGCTCGGCGGCCACCCGATCCGCGCCGCCTTCGTCGGCCATCGCTCGGGCCACGGCCTCAACAACCGCCTGCTCCGCGCGTTGCTCGGCGATATCGGCGCCTGGCGGATCGGCGGCCACGGCCTGACCGGCGACAGCAGCCTGGCTGCCTGACCGGCGACGCGCTCGGCCAGGTGCTGCCGGGCGGGGTGCCCCTTCACCGCCGACCGCGGCGTGATATAAGGCCGGGCCCCATGGAAGAGCCGGAATGTCCCTGAGCAGAAATCGATCGTCGGCGCTGATCGCGGTCGCGCTGGCGTTGTCGGGCTGCTCGACCCTGAACTCGATCAACCCGTTCTCCGGCGGCAAGCACGCCGACGAGATCAAGCCGATCCAGCCCAACGAGACGCCGGAGACCCTGTACAATAACGGCGTCGATGCGCTGCATAGCGGCCGCTACAAGCTGGCGTCGACGCAGTTCGACGCCATCCAGCAGAACTACCCCTACTCCGCCTGGACCTCGAACGCGCAGCTGATGGAGGGCTATGCTCTCTACCTGCAGAACGGCTACGCGGATGCGATCTCTCAGCTGGACCGCTTCCTGCAGCTGCATCCGACCAGCAAGGACGCCGCCTACGCCTACTACCTGCGCTCGCTCTGCTACTACGAGCAGATCGCCGACATCCAGCGCGACCAGCAGGGCACGATCGAGGCGATGGCGGCACTGCAGGACGTCGTCACCCGCTTCCCCGACAGCGCCTATGCCCGAGACGCGCGACTGAAGATCGACCTGTGCCGCGACCATATCGCCGGCAAGGAGATGCTGATCGGCCGCTACTACGAGAAGCAGCGCTACTACGAGGCGGCGATCAACCGCTACCAGCGGGTGGTGCAGGATTTCCAGACCACCAACCACACCGCCGAGGCGCTGTCGCGCCTGGTCGAGATCTACCTCAAGCTGGGGATGACAGACCAGGCCCGCCGCACCGCCTCCGTGCTCGGCTACAACTACCCCGGCAGCCCGTGGTATCAGAACAGCTACGCCGACCTGCGCAACGCCCACGCGCTCGCCGCCGACGCGCCGCTGCCGGGTAGCAGCAAGGATCAGCCGGTCGCCGCCGATACCGGCAAGGTGAACCAGCGTCCCGGGCTGCTCGGCCGCGCCTGGCACTCGATCTTTTAGCAGCAAGAGCAAGGGGCTTTGCCCCTTGGACCCCATCAAAGGCGGAGCCTTTG
Source organism: uncultured Acetobacteraceae bacterium (assembly GCA_964245685.1). Taxonomy (GTDB): domain Bacteria; phylum Pseudomonadota; class Alphaproteobacteria; order Acetobacterales; family Acetobacteraceae; genus Lichenicoccus. Next base: position 2,175 of record CAXTOE010000447.1, read on the forward strand.
AGATCCATTAGTTTATGAGTCGGGGCCTGGGGCCCTCGGCCCCAGTGGGTCAAGGGCAAAGCCCTTGCCTACCCTTCCGCATCCCGCACCGATCCTCTAGCTTCCCGCCTGATGCTGACCCTGCTCTCGATCCGCGACGTGGTGCTGATCGACAAGCTTGATCTGGTGCTGCATCCCGGCCTGACCGTGCTCACCGGCGAGACCGGCGCCGGCAAGTCGATCCTGCTCGACAGCCTCGGCCTCGCGACCGGCGAGCGCGCCGCCGCCTCGCTGGTGCGCGAGGGCGCTTCCCAGGCTTCGGTCACCGCCTGCTTCGACATCCCGGCGACCCATCCGCTGCACGCGCTGCTCGGCGCCCAGGGCATCGTGCTGTCCGACCAGGAGGCGGGCGAGCCGATCGTGCTGCGACGCATCCTCACGCCAGACGGCCGGTCGCGCGCCTACCTCAACGACCAGCCGATCGGGGTCGGGCTGATGCGACGCGCCGCTGCCCTGCTGGTCGAGATACAAGGCCAGCACGAGCAGATGGGACTGGCGGATCCGGCGACCCATCTCGACCTGCT
>CAXTOE010000448.1:0-888 GCA_964245685.1 uncultured Acetobacteraceae bacterium
AGCACTTCGCCGTGAGGGCGTAGACATTGCGCGCAGAACCGTGGCCAAATACCGGGAGGCGCTGCGAATACCGAGCTCCGTGCAGCGCAAGCGGGAGAAAGCGATCTCCGTCTGATGTCTGGACGCAGCCTAGCCTGAGCAGGGCCTGGCCCGAGCGAGGCCACTCGTCCGCCGTCTCTCGTGAGCTTCCTCCTCCCGACCATCTCGGGGAGACAGCACGCATGCAGATCAACGTTGCCGGCAAGCAGATCGACCTCTCGGACGCTCTTCGAACACGCGTCACCGCGCACCTGGACGTTATTGCCGAGAAATATTTCGACGACGCGCTGGAGGCGAACGTGACGTTCAGCCGCGCGCGCAGCTTCTTCACCTGCGACATCAACGTCCGGGCCGCTCGCGGGCTGCTGTTGCGCGGCGAAGGCGAGGCCGCAGACGCGCACGGCGCCTTCGACGACGCGGCCGAGCACATCGCCAAGCGGCTGCGACGCTACCGTCGTCGGGTGAACGAGCATTCCCGCGACCTGGCGCAACGGCGCCCGGAGATCGGCCGGCAATACGTGCTGCGTCAGGACGAGGAGCAGGTGCCACGTGCCTCGCGCCGCGGCTCCTCGCCGGACCTCGCCGCCGGCCCGCTCGCCTCAGGCGCCTTTGCCACCATCGTCGCCGAGCAGGCCACCGACATCGAGCACCTGACGGTCGGCGAGGCAGTGATGCAGCTCGACCTCGCCGATCAGACGGTGCTGATGTTCCGCAACAATGCCAGCGGCGAGATCAACGTCGTCTACCGCCGGGCGGACGGCCATATCGGCTGGCTCGACCCGACCGACAGCTAGACTCGCGTCGGGCGCGTCGGTCGGCCCTCAATGCACAAGGATCGGCATCCTCTCG
>CAXTOE010000448.1:898-2723 GCA_964245685.1 uncultured Acetobacteraceae bacterium
TCTCGTGCTGGCGGATGGCCGCGAAGGCGACGTCGCGATCGCCGGCGAGGGCCATCGGCGTGCCGTCGGCGGCGTGGATCGAGAACGCTGCGGCCCCGTCCACCACCACCGGCTTCACGTAGGCCATCTGCGACATGCCCAGCACCTGAAGCTGCTGCACCGAGAGCTGGCGTATGTCGACGGCCACCAGGGCGTCCGGCAGGGCCGGCGCGGCGATCGGGTTCTCAGTCTGTGAACTCATGGCCTTGTTCCTTCAGCAGGGGCGACCGTCCCTCGTCGGCAACGTCGCGCCCTCCAAAACAGTTTTCAGTCCTCGATCGCCACCGAGCGCACGACCCGGGGCGGGCGTGCAGGCGTGCGCGCGATCTCGCCCGTCGCCGCGGTCTTGCCGGGCACGGCGGCGCGCGCACGGTCCGGACCGGATCCTCCACCCAGGCCGCCGCCACCCTCTGAGATCTCGATCCGCTTCACCCGCACTTCCGGCTGCGGCCGCACCAGGTCGATGTGCAGCAGCCCGCGATCGAGCCAGGCGCCGCCGATCTCGATGCCCTCGGCGAGCACGAAGGCGCGTTGGAACTGCCGTGCCGCGATGCCGCGATGCAGGAAGACACGCCCCTGGGTGTCGTCGCTCTGGCGACCGCGTATCACCAGCTGGTTGTCTTCCTGGGTGATCTGCAGGTCGTCCATCTCGAAGCCGGCGACGGCCAGGGTGATGCGCAGCCCGGTCGCGCTGATCTGCTCGATGTTGTAGGGCGGGTAGCCGTCCGATGAGGTCTTGGACGCACGCTCCAGCATTTGCTCGAGATGGTCGAAGCCGAGGAACAGCGGCGAGGCGAAGAGCCGGCCAGACATTGAGCCTCCTCCTTGGAGCGAGACGGTGCGGAACCCGAGATGGCGTTCCGGCCCTGACGATATGGGCTGTCCCGCGCGCCGCGCAAGCGTCCGGCAGCGGTGCTGGAGCCCGGCGCGGCGTCTTGGCGGCGGTGGCCGTCACCGCTACATCGCCAGCATGAGCCAGCCCGTGCCCGCCAGCATCGACCAGACCGCCGAGCCGCTGGCGATCCTGATCGCCCCGCACCCGGTGCTGCGGCAGCGGACGCGCCCGGTGCGCCCCGAGGACGTGGCCTCGCTGCGGCCGCTGCTGCCGCGCATGTTCGCGGCGATGTATCGCGCCCCGGGGATCGGACTCGCGGCGCCGCAGGTCGGCCTCGGCCTGCGCTTCGCCCTGATCGACCTGATGGAGCATGAGATCGCGTCACCGCTCACCCTGATCAACCCGGAGATCGTCGCCAGCAGCGACACGCTGACTTCGCGCGAGGAGGGCTGCCTGTCGCTGCCCGAGCAATATGCCGACGTGATCCGTCCGCAGAGCGTGCGCGTGCGCTACCAGGACCTCGAAGGTGGCTGGCACCAGATCGAGGCCGACAGCCTGCTCGCCACCTGCCTGCAGCACGAGATCGATCATCTGGACGGGGTGCTGTTCGTCGACCACATCTCCGCGCTGAAGCGCAACATGCTGATGCGGCGGCTGGCCAAGGCGCAGAAGCTCAAGGCGTCCTCCAGGACGGACGCTTGACCCGCCTTCGGCTTGCCTTCCTCGGCACGCCTGCCTTCGCCGTGCCGGCGCTGCAGGCGCTGCATCGGGCCGGCTACGAGATCGTCGCCGTCTACAGCCAGCCGCCGCGTCCGGCCGGCCGCGGCCAGTCGACGCGGCCCTCGCCGGTGCACGCCGAAGCGCTGCGGCTCGGCCTCGCCGTGCGCACGCCGGCACGCCTGCGCACCAACCTCGCGGCGCAGGCGGCGTTCGAGGCGCTCGGGCTGGACG
>CAXTOE010000449.1:0-1661 GCA_964245685.1 uncultured Acetobacteraceae bacterium
CCGTATTCGCTGAGCCGGCTGCGGCCAGGTGGGGGCGGGCCGGCGTAGCCAGCCGGTCCGGCGTTCTCCGTCTTTCGGTTGGTCCGGGAGGACGTGGGCGGGGGTCAGGCAGCGGTGGGTGGTGCAGTACCGGCCAGCAGCTGTTCCCATTCGTTCTGCCATGGCCAGCGGCCGGGCAGGTGCAAGGTGAGTCGGCGGGCGGAGCGGGCGAGCCGGCCCGGGACGTTGATGAGCTGGGCCCGGATGGTGCCGGTGGTTGCCTTGGCGTGGAAGGCTGAGGCCAGGACCCCTGCGGTGCGGGTGAGGTTGAAGGCGATGGCGGCGCAGACCAGCCAGGCGCTGTTGGCCCAGAACTTCCCCGACGGCAGGTGCGCGAGTGGCCCGCTTTTGAGGTCGGCGATGACCTGCTCAACGATCGCATGGCCGCGATGCGCGGACTCGGCCTCAAGCATCGGCAGGGGCGAGTTCGTGAAGACCGCGTGATACCGGTAGACGGTGAACAGCGGGTTCTGATGGTCGGGGTTGGCGTCCGGGACCCGACGCACGATCAGCCGCGCGGTGGCCTGCAGGTGCTTGGCCTTGCTGCTGAAGGCGGTGAACTCGATCTCGGCAACTTCAGCCTCGCTGATCCACTGCGCAGCGTCGTCGTCCCAGACCGCGTTGGTGTACGTGATCGGGGTCCACGCATCCGCCGCGATCGCGTCGATCGCCCTGCGGACAGGCGGAAGGAGTCGGGCGGTGATCGAGTAGCGGGCCCGGTGCCGCAGCACGGCAGCCACGATGTCGGACTGATAGAACGCCGAGTCCATCCGGGCGATCAGCAGCCCCGTCGCACCGCAGGCCTTGGCCGTGACGAGCGTGTCGGCGACGAACCGGTGAGCGCCCTTGGCGCTGTTGGTCTGCCCGCGACGCAACCGGGCGCCAGTGATCAACGGCCTGGAGCCTGGTGTGCTGACGATCCCGAGCAGCGCGTTCAGGCCGTTCACCCCGGTGTAGCCGCGACCGGCCCCTTCCTTGGCGTAGCCAAAGGTCCGTTTCACCGTGTCGTCGATGTCGACGTAGGCGAGCGTGCCCACGCCCGGCAGCAGCGGCGCGGTCGCGCTGAGGTTGATCAGCAGCCGCGACGCGACCGCGTCGAGCTGCCGGACGTGCCCGAACGTGAACGTCCGCAGGAACGTCCCGAGCGTCGACGGGGCCCGGAACCCACCGAACAGGCGGTCCATCGCGCCGTGCCGTAGCAGGGCCATGTCATCGATCGAGTCCGCGCCGGCGATCATCCCGGCGACCAGGGCCGGGACCTTCACGCCGGCGCGGGACCCTCCCGCCTTGCCGATCCGGACATGCTCAGCGGCGAGGTCCTGCAGGCCGGCTCGTTCGGCGAGCCGCAGCACCGGCGCCAAGCCGGCGCACGACACGAGGTTCGGGTCATCAAAGACCGCAGTGAAGGCGTGAGAGACTCGCATCCAGCGGATGCCCTTCGTCGTTGTTGATTCAAGCCGTCGAGAAGCCTGATTCTCCAACTACGTAAGGGCATTCGTGCGTCACGACCCGCCTACAACCCCAACGGACCGGTGGATCCGGGCTAAGCACTGCGGCCTCTGGCGGCCGCAACGCTAGGCACTGCGGACACGAGGCGCCGCAACTCCAAGCACTGCAGGCTC
>CAXTOE010000449.1:1671-2723 GCA_964245685.1 uncultured Acetobacteraceae bacterium
GCATGCGCGGCAGCGAAACTGCACCATACGTCATTGTAGATCTCCGATCACCTGCTCGCCCATGGCGGCCAGTTTGAGCTGCCCGTCGAGGGGATGCAGCGAGCGCCGCAGATCGGCGCCCGCGACGGTAGGAGCGATCAGCCGGCAAGAGAAACGTCGAGTCACCCCGGCCTTTCGGTGTCGTCGAGTGGAAGTCGGTAACGGATCTCTGGTTGTGATTCGTTCTTCGCGCATAGGCTCCGGGCCCTGACTCTGGCGTTATCCTGCGTAGTCCATTAAGCCTGGATCCACCGGTGTGGTTGATGTGACGGGCGGGCCGCAAAAGCCGGGATGCCCTGCTGTTGCTGGCGAATCGGTTTGGTCTAGGGACCAGTTCAATTTCAACGGAAGGGCACCCAGTAGATGCGCTTCTGCGGTTAGGTTAGGCCGAGGCGGGCGCCGACCAAACACGGCACGGCGCATCACGAATCGGGTTCGAAGGCCTTCTTGAGTGCGCTGAGCACCTTGACGGCAGCGGCCAGCTCGCTCGCGGACAGCGCAGGCAGGCTGGAGCGCTGGGCTTCGGCGACCGCTCTGTCACCCCGTCGGACGAGTGCGGATCCCTTGCTGGTGAGGGCAACCACGTTCTCGCGACGGGAATGTGGCGACACGTCGACCGTCATCAGCCCAGCCGTGACAGCCGCGTCCAGCTGTCGGCTGATCGTGCCCTTGCTCAAGCCGAGTCGATCGGCGACGACCTGCTGGTTGAGCAGTCCCGGATGGGCGTCCACGACGCTGAGCACCAGGAACTGAGCCAGCGAGATGCCCAGCTCGGCACGGAACAGCTGCTCGCCGGCGCGGTCCATGAGGGCGCCCACGCGACGCGTGAGAAACCACAGGGTCGCCATTTCGTCTGGCGTGCCGGCCATGGCTCCAGCATAGTCAACAGTTTGACAAACGACCGTTCTAAATGCAACCGTTGCAGTCCGAACAGTCAGCGATATGATCGTGGAGGCCGAGATGAGGATCCTGCTGGTGCTCGACCACCCGTACACCATGGACAGCTCGGAGAA
>CAXTOE010000450.1:0-2294 GCA_964245685.1 uncultured Acetobacteraceae bacterium
CCTTCGTCGTGCTGACCGGCGGCATCGACCTCTCGGTCGGCGCCATCGTGGTGCTCGCCAACTGCCTCGCCTCGACGCTGCTGTCCGGCTCGCCCGTGCAACTGGCCGCCGGCGTGGCGGCCGTGCTCGGCGCCGGCCTGCTCGCCGGCGGCGTCAACGCGCTCGCGGTGGTCGCCGGACGGCTGCAGCCGATCATCGCCACGCTGGCCACCAGCACGATGTTCTACGGGCTGGCGCTGCTGCTGCGTCCCAACCCGGGCGGCGACATCGACGACGACCTCGCCAGCGCGGTCACCGGCGCACTCGCCGGCGTCCCGGTCACCATCCTGCTGCTGCTGGCGCTGCTGCTGCTGTTCTGGCTGCCGTTCCGCCGCTCGGTCACCGGGCGCGCGCTGTACGCGGTCGGCTCCGCCGAGGCGTCCGCCTACATGTCCGGGGTCAAGGTGTCGCGCGCCAAGGCGTCCGCCTACGTGCTCAGCGGCCTGTTCGCCTCGCTCGCCGGGCTGCTGCTGACCCTGATCGCGGAGTCGGCACAGGCGAGCGCCACGCAGGCGGGCGACCTCACCCTGAACGCGATCGCCGCGGTGGTGATCGGCGGCACCTCGCTGTGCGGCGGCGTCGGCGGCCTGTTCGGCTCCGTCGTCGGCGCCTTCATCCTGCGCACCATCGGCGACCTGCTGTTCGTGCTGCGCGCCTCGCCGCTCTGGCAGCCGCTGTTCCAGGGGCTGATCCTGCTCGGCGCGGTTAGCCGCGGCGCGCTGCCGCTGCTGCGCATACGCAACCGGCTCGAGACCTACCGGTGAGCGCGCCGGGTCCGGCCGCACCGGCCGCGCCGCGCCGCTTCCGCCCGCGTGCGGCCGACCTGCCGCTGCTGATCGCGAGCGGCTTCATCGTCCTCATCCTGCTCGCGGGCTCGCTGTACAATTCGAGCTTCCTGTCGCCGCACTACCTGGTGCAGCAGCTCCAGGTGGCGTCGTTCCTCGGCATCGTCGCCTGTGGTGCCATGCTGGTGATCCTGCTCGGCCATATCGACCTTTCCGTGCCCTGGACGCTGGCGGCGGGCGCGATGCTCGCGACCGGCCTGTCGGGCGCCGGCTTCGGCGGCCTCGGCGCGATCCCGATCTCGCTCGCGGTGGGTGCCGCCATCGGCCTGGTCAACGGGCTCGGCGTCGCCTACCTGCGCGTGCCGTCGATGATCTTCACGCTCGGCGTGAACGCGGTGCTGCAGGGGCTGATGGTGCTCTATACCGGCGGTGCGGCGCCGCCGAGCTCGGCGATGCCGGTCGCGACCTGGCTGGCCGGCGGCCGGCTGCTGCCCGGCATCCCGAACGCGATCCTGGTCTGGGCGGCCGTGGCGGGCGGGACCAGCCTGCTGCTGCGCGCCACACCGTTCGGCCGCGCGGTCTACGCGATCGGCAACCGCGAGCGCGCCGCCTTCCTGTCCGGCATGCCGGTGCGCGGCACCGTGGTGTGCTGCTTCGTGCTCGCCGGCTGCGCCAGCACGCTCGCCGGCCTGCTGCTGACCGGCTACGCCGGCAAGGCCTACCAGGGCATCGGCGAGGCCTACCTGCTGCCGGCGATCGCCGCCGTGGTGCTGGGCGGCACCTCCATCCTCGGCGGTTCCGGCCGGCAGAGCGGCACGGTGGTCGGCACCATCCTGATCGTGCTGCTGCAGAGCATGCTCGCGGTGATGCAGATGCCCGAGGCCGGCCGGCAGATCATCTACGGCCTGGTGATCTTCGGCATGCTGCTGCTCTACGGGCGTGACCGCCGGCTGAATGGCTGATCTCGCACGGGCGGCCGGCGCGCTTCGCGTCGCGCGACGACCCGGCATCGTCCCGCCGTGGCTGGCGGCTTCATATTGCCGCGGCGCATCCCCCTGAGGCGAGCGCCTCGCGCGGTCCAGGCGCCACGATCGGGCCTGCCGGCGTCCACGCGCCTGATCGCGGCCGGTGCCGCGTCGGCCTGGCTTACCCTGACCGGCGCCATCGCCGCCGCACCCGATCCGCGCCGGCTGGTCCTGGAGATGCTGTTCCGCGATCCGCGGCTGGCCGCGCTTCGCCTGGCGCCCTGCTTCGCCGCCCGGGTGCCGCCGGACAGGCTTCGCGTCGCGGCGGCGGCGCTGGAGCGGCAGGGCGGCGCGCTGCTGGATATCGCGCCCACCCGCGACGGCTTCATGGTCCACCTGGCACGTGCCGACGTACCTACCCGGATTGCGCTCGACGGCCGCGGCAGGATCGCGGGCCTGCTGTTCATGGGCCTGGTGCCGCGGGCGTCGCCGGACGCGCTGGCGC
>CAXTOE010000450.1:2304-2723 GCA_964245685.1 uncultured Acetobacteraceae bacterium
GCGCTGCCGGGGCAGGTCTCGCTGCTCGCGCTGCGCGATGGCAGGCCGCAGGTCGCCTATCGGGCCGACCTGCCGCTCGCGGTCGGCTCCGCCTTCAAGCTGGTGGTGCTGCGCGGCGTGCTGGACGCGATCGCCGCGCGTCGGGTGGCCTGGGACCAGGTGGTACGTCTCGACCCGGCCTGGCGTTCGCTGCCATCGGGCTTCCTGCAGACATGGCCGGACGAGACGCCGCTCACCGTCGCCACTCTCGTCGACGCGATGATCTCGGCGAGCGACAACACCGCCGCCGACGCGCTGATCCACCTGGTCGGGCAGGACGCGCTCGACCGGCTCAGCCCGCGCAACGCGCCGTTCCTCACCACGCGGGCGCTGTTCACGCTGAAGAACCGGGAACCGGAGGACGGCGCGCAGGCTTGGCG
>CAXTOE010000451.1:0-2719 GCA_964245685.1 uncultured Acetobacteraceae bacterium
GACCGGCGAGCACTTCGCGCGCCGCACTCTGCGCGCCCGCATAGTCCCGACGCGCCAGGGCGGCATTACCCTGCTGCAGCGCCAGCTCCGCGGTGCGTCGCGGCGGCGGCGCGGCGGACGGCGCCACCGAGGGCGCCCCGCCCACCGCGGGCGCGCCTCCCGGATGCCCCTGCTGCTGGACCGCGAAGTTCACGTCGCCGATCTGCTTGGACAGGGCGGCGTTCTGCTGCTGCACCTGATTGGTGAGCTGATCGACCTGACCGCGCAGCTCGCGCACCTGACCCTCCAGCGTCGAGACGCGATCGAGCAGCTGCGGCGTCAGCGCGCCGGCTCCCTGGGGATCCACCGCCGCGCTGGAGCCGAGCGGCGGGGCGCCCGGCTCGGCGCTGCCGCCGCCCTGGTTCTGCTGCTGCATCTCGTGGCGCAGTTCCAGGATCTGGTTCTGCAGCGAGATCGCCTCCCGGCTATCGACCTGCGCCAACGCCGGTCGTGCCAGCAGTGCCGCGGCGAGAACCGCCGCGGTCATACCGGTGATGACGCGCATGCGGTGCCCCCTGCTCAGCGGGTTCTTAAGGCCACTGCCGCCGCTCGGGTCAAGGGGCTGGCACCTCGTCGCGGATCAGCGCACCACGGTGATGGCGTTGCGGTTCTGCTGCCAGGACTGCTCGTCGTCGCCGAGCGCGGTCGGCCGGTCCTTGCCGTAGGAGATGGTCGAGATACGGCCGGCGGCCACGCCCTTGGCGACCAGGTAGTCGCGCGCCGCGTTGGCCCGACGTTCGCCGAGCGCGATGTTGTACTCCTCGGTGCCGCGGTCGTCGCAGTTGCCGGCAAGCTGTACGGTCGCTTGCGGGTAGCGCGCCAGCCAGGCGGCCTGACGATCCAGCGTCGCCTGGGCGTCCGACGAGAGGGTGTTCTCGGCGAGCGCGAAATAGACGCGGTCGCCGACGTTGGCGACCAGGTCGGCCTCGCTGCCGGGTGCGGCGGCGCCGGTGGGTGCAGCCGAGGCACCCATGCCGGAGGCGGCGCCGGTGTTGGCGTTCTCGCCGGAGCAGGCGGCCAGGAGGGCGAGGAGGCCGAGCGCACCGATAAGCTTCATCTTCATGACGGGTCTCCTGAGTATCCTAGGACGGAACGTGGTGCCGGATCGCCGCCCAGGATCTCGAACGAGCCGTTCGGACCGGTCTCGAGCCGCAGGCAACCGAATGCGGATTAGAGTCTCGTTTCGTTTCCGGTCAAGTCGGCAACGCCCGGAATGATCGTCCGCCGCCATTTTACCTGGCCTCGTTGCAGGCAGGCATCGTCTTCCGCCGCCTCGCTAGCCGTTCAGCGGCGACCACGCCGGATCCGAGGCTCCCCCAGGCGTGCGCAGCACGTGGTCGTTGAAGCCGGCGATGTCGATCGAGCCGAGGCCGGAGGCGAATCCGGCGCCGCCGGCGCCGGCGGCGTTCTGGCGGCAATAGGCCAGCACCCGCCCGTTGGGGCAGAAGGTGGGGCTCTCCACGGTGAAGCCCTGGGTCAGGATGCGCTCGCCCGACCCGTCCGGCTGCATCACCCCGATCGAGAAGCCGCCGCCGCCGATCCGGGTGAAGGCGATCAGGTCGCCGCGCGGCGACCATACCGGCGAGCCGTACTGCCCCGAGCCGTAGCTGATACGGCGCGCCGCACCGCCGCCGGCACCCATCACGTAGAGCTGCGGCGAGCCGCCGCGGTCCGAGTTGAACACGATCTGCGCGCCGTCCGGGCTGAAGCAGGGGCTGGTGTCGATCGAGCCGGAATCCGTCAGGCGCTGCGAGGCGCGGCTGGCGAGGTCGATGCGGTAGATGTCCGAGCCGCTGCCGCGCGTCGCCGACAGCACCACCGAGCCGCCGTCCGGCGAGAAGCGCGGCGCGAAGCTGATGCCCTGGAACTCGCCCAGCACCTCCTCGCGACCGCTGCCGAGGTCGAACAGGTAGACCCGCGGGCGGTCGTCGGCATAGCTCATGAAGGCGATCTGGTCGCGCGTCGGGTGGAAGCGCGGCGTCAGCACCAGCCAGCGGCCGCTGGTGAGGGTGCGGGTGTTGGCGCCGTCCTGGTCCATCACCGCGAGCCGCGTGGTCTGGCGTCCGCGCGCGCCCGACCTCGCGACGTAGCAGATGCGGGTGTCGAAGTAGCCGCGCTCGCCCAGCATGCGCTGATAGATCACGTCGGCGATCTTGTGCGCGATGCGGCGCCAGTTCGCCTCGGCGGTGGTGTAGGCGGTGCCCTGGATCTGCTGTCCCGCCGAGACGTCCCAGAGCCGGAACTCCACCCGCACCGTGCCGGCTCCGCTCACGGTGCCGGCCGCGACCGCCTGCGCGCCCAGGCTCCGGTAGCTGGCGAAGTCCGGCGCGCCGCCGGCGGTACCGGCGGACGCGGCGACGCCGAGCGGACGGAACAGGCCGCAGCCGCCGAGGTCGTCGCTGATCACCTGGGTGATCTGGTCGCCAAGCCCGGGACCGAAGGACGGAATCGCGATCGGGATCGGCGCGGTATGCGCCTGGTCGACGGTGATCTCCGTGGCACCCGGACCGTTCGGCGCCGGCTGCTGCGCGCGGGCTGCCGGGGACAGGGCGGCGAGGCTGGCGCCGGCGATCAGGTGGCGGCGGCTCATGAAGGCGGATGTCATCGGCTGCGGTCTCCGTGCAGGATCGGGCGGGTCGTGCGCTGCGGGGGCGCTCGCAGCGAGGCCAGGGCGCTGCCC
>CAXTOE010000452.1:0-2709 GCA_964245685.1 uncultured Acetobacteraceae bacterium
GCTCGGAGAGCGCGTGGCAGCACCGCTTCGTGCTGGACCGGATGGGACGTTCGGACGCCGCGAGCCTCGACGGCTTCGGCCTGCTGCGCCCCGGCAGCGTGCTGGCGCACTGCACCTTCATCGACGACGCCGACATGGCGCTGATCGCCGGACGCGGTGCCGCGGTCGCGCACTGCCCGATCTCCAACGCGTTCTTCTCCGAGGCGATCTTCCCGCTGCGCCGCTGCCTGGATCGCGGCGTCCATGTCGGGCTGGGCACCGACATTTCCGGCGGCAGCAGCCCGCAGCTGCTCGACAATGCGCGTCAGGCGATGATCGTCTCCCGCCTGCTCGAGAGCGGCATCGCCACGGGGGCGAGGATCGATTTCCGCACCGCGTTCTGGCTGGCGACCGCCGGCGGCGGACAGGCGCTCGACCTGCCGGTCGGGCAGTTCCGTCCGGGCTACCGGTTCGACGCGATCCTGCTCGATGCCGGTAGGCCCGGCTCCAACCTCCGTCTGTGGCCGGAGGACACGCTCGAGGACACGCTGGAGAAGATCGTCAGCGGCGCCAGCCGCGCCGAGCTGTCCAAGGTCTGGGTCGAGGGACGGCTGGTGCACGACGCCGACGCATGCCCTTGACCCCCGCGGCACGTCATTCCTCCAGTCCCGCCAGCCGGCGCCAGCCCGTCTCGTCGAGCGTGTCCAGTCCGAGTTGCGCGGCCTTCTTCGCCTTCGATCCCGCATCGGTGCCCAGCACCACGATGTCGGTGTTCTTCGACACGCCGTCGGTGACCTTGGCACCCATCCGCTCGGCGATCGCCTTGGCTTCCGGGCGGGTCATGCTCGAGAGGCTGCCGGTGAAGACGATGGTCTTGCCCGACAGTGCTCCGCCCTTCGGGCTCTCCTCGTCCTCGATGGTGAGCACGGCGGCGAGCGCGTCGACCGCCTCGCGGTTGTGCGGCTCGGAGAAGAACTGCGCCAGCTCCTCGGCGATGCTGCCGCCGACGCCGATGATCGAGCCGAGCGCCAGGCGCTCGTCGGAGCCGACCACGGTCGCCTCCTGCATGCGCGTCCACCAGGACCGGTAGCTGCCGTAGTGCCGCGCCAGCAGGCGCGCGTTGTTCTCGCCGATGCGTCGTATGCCGAGCGCGAAGATGAAGCGCGCGAGCGGGATCGTGCGTCGCGCCTGCAGCGCACGGACCAGGTTCGCCGCCGAGACCGGACCCCAGCCCTCGCGGGCGGCGATCTCCTGCTCGTGCTGCGCCAGCCCGAAGATGTCGACCGGTGCGCGCAGCAGTCCCTCGGCGTGGAACTCGGCGATGGTCTTCTCGCCGAGGCCGTCCACGTCGAAGGCGTTCCGCGACACCATGTGGATCAGCCGCTCCACCGTCTGCGCCGGGCAGATCAGGCCGCCGGTGCAGCGCTTGACCACCTCGCCGGGTGCGCGTTCGGCACGGCTGCCGCAGGCGGGGCAGGTGTCGGGGAGCCGGAACGGCGGTCCGCGCGGCGGATCGTCCGGCTGCGCGGCGAGTACGCCGACGATCTGCGGGATCACGTCGCCGGCGCGCTGCAGCTGCACCCGGTCGCCGACGCGCACGTCCTTGCGCGCGATCTCGTCCTCGTTGTGCAGGGTGGCGCGGGTGACCAGCACGCCGCCGACATTGACCGGCTCCAGCACCGCGACCGGGGTCAACGCGCCGGTGCGACCGACCTGGATGCGTATCTCCTGTAGTCGCGTGATCGCCTGCTCGGCGGGGAACTTCCAGGCCGTCGCCCAGCGCGGCGCGCGGCCGGCGAAGCCCAGCCTGTCCTGCAGCGACAGCTCGTCGATCTTGTAGACCACACCGTCGATGTCGTAGCCCAGGCTGCCGCGGTCGAGCGCCATGCGGCGCTGGAACGCCTCCGCCGCCTCGGCGTCCTCGAGGCGCTCGGAGAGCGGGTTGACGGTGAAGCCCCAGGATTGCAGCCGGCGCAGATAGTCCCAGTGCGACGTCGCCACCGGCGCGCTCGACCGCCCCTGCGCATAGGCGAACAGCGACAGCGGACGGCCGGCGGTGACCGAGACGTCGAGCTGTCGCAGCGAGCCGGCGGCGGCGTTGCGCGGGTTGGCGAACAGCCGGTGCCCGGCCGCCGCCTGCGCCTCGTTCAGGGCCAGGAAGTCTGCCTTGGCCAGGAACACCTCGCCGCGTATCTCGATCAGCGCCGGCGCCGCACCGTGCAGCCGCTGCGGCACCGCGCGCATCGTGCGCAGGTTGGCGGTGACGTCCTCGCCGGTGGTGCCGTCGCCGCGGGTGGCGCCGCGTGCCAGCTCGCCATCCTGGTAGGTCAGGCTGATCGACAGCCCGTCGATCTTGGGCTCCGCGATCATCGGCAGCGCCTCCTCCTTGAGGCCGAGGAAGCGTCGCGCGCGGGCGACGAAGCCCTCGAAGCCGGCGCGGTCGAACACGTTGTCCAGCGTCGTCATCGGCACCAGGTGCCTGTGCTTGGCGAAGCTGCCGTCCGGCGAGGCGCCGACACGCGCGGACGGGCTGTCGGGGCGGATCAGGCCGGGGAAACGCGCTTCGATGGCCCGGTTGCGCTGCTTTGATGCGTCGTACGCGGCGTCGTCGACGATCGGCGCGTCGTCATGGTGATAGGCGCGGTCGTGCTCTGCGAGCGCTGCCGCGAGCCGCGCCAGCTCGGCCGCGGCCTCCGCCTCCGTCAGCGCGTCCACCGGCCGGGCGATCAT
>CAXTOE010000453.1:0-2708 GCA_964245685.1 uncultured Acetobacteraceae bacterium
ACGCAGGGCTGCCGGCGCCGCGCTGCAGGGCGCGCTGCCGCCTCAGCAGGCGGCGCCGGCAGCCCTGCGTCGCCCGCCGCCCGTCCGCGGTGCGGTGCAGACGGTGCCCGATCCCGCCGCCGCGGAGTAGCGGCGGCCGTTGTTCACCCCGGCGGGTTGAACCGCACCAGGTCGTTCGGCTGGCGCAGCCGCACCACCAGGGTGTCGGCCATCAGGTCGTGCAGGCCCTGCTTGCGCTGCGTCCAGGCCACCATCAGGAAGCCGATGCCGAGGATGAAGGCGGAGACGAACTTGCCGAGATAGCGCCCGAGCGCGCGCGGCAGGCTGATCCGCTGCCCGTCCAGCCGCGTCACCCGCAGCCGGCACACGCGCTTGCCCACCGTGGCCTGCCACGGCGAGGACTCCAGCAGGGCGTAGTAGGCGATCGGCACCAGCAGGCTGACCAGGTTGACCAGCCCCGGCGGCCTGAGATGCCAGCCGGGCGGCTGCACGGCATCGGCCACGGTCAGGTAGCCGACATTGAGCACGCCGCTCGGCGACGGGTGCACGCCGATCAGCCCCAGCGCGCTGCCGCCGAGCAGCTGATGCAGCAGCACCGCGAGTGCCGACAGGATCGCGCTGTCGATCGTCCAGGCCAGCACCCGCCACCAGAAGCCGGCATAGCCCCAGACCCGGTCGGGGTGATCCCATCCCGGGCCAGGTCCTGGGCCCGGCCCCGCCTCGCGGCCGGGCCGGGGGGACGGCGACTGCGCCTGATCGAATGCGTTGGTCGTCATCGTCCCTCAGCTGCGGTAGCTGCCGTTGATGTCGACGTAGCCGTGCGTGAGGTCGCAGGTCCAGGCGGTCGCGGCTCCCCCGCCGAGGCCCAGCTCGATCGTGATCTCCACCTCGAAGCCCCTGACATGCGCCACCACCGGGGTCTCGTCGTAGCCGGGCACCACGGCGCCGTGCCGCGCCATCCAGGTGCCGCCGATGCCCACCGACAGCAGGTCGCGATCGGCCGGCTCGCCGCTCTTGCCGACCGCCATCACGATCCGTCCCCAGTTCGCGTCCTCGCCGGCGATCGCGGTCTTGACCAGCGGCGAGTTCGCGACCGACAGCGCCACCCGGCGTGCGGACTCGTCGCTCGTCGCACCGCTGACGTCGATCCGGATCAGCTTGCCCGCTCCCTCGCCGTCGCGCACCACCAGCAGGGCGAGGTCGAGCAGCACCGCATCGAGTGCGGCCGCGAATGCCGCCAGCTCCTCCTGGGCGGCGTCCCGTATCCGCGGGTGGCCCACGGCCGCCGTGGCGAACAGCAGCACGGTGTCGCTGGTCGAGGTGTCGGAGTCCACGGTCGTGCGGTTGAAGCTGCGCGCGACCGCCTGTCGCAGCAGCGGCTGCAGCACCGCGGCCGGCAGCGACGCATCGGTGGCGCCGAAGCACAGCATGGTCGCGAGGTCAGGTGCGATCATGCCGCTGCCCTTGGCGATGCCCTGGATCCGCACCTCGGCGTCGCCGATCCGCGCCGTGCGCACGGCACCCTTGGGGAAGGTGTCGGTGGTCATGATGCCGCGTGCCGCCTGCTCCCAGCCGGTATCCGACAGGCCGCCATGCAGCGCCGGGAGTGACGCGGTGATCTTCGCGTGAGGCAGCACCTCGCCGATCACGCCGGTCGAGGCCAGGAACACCTCCGCGGGCAGGCAGCCGAGCAGTGCCGCGGCCGCGGCCGCGCTCGCGGTGGTGGCCTCCACGCCGGCGCGCCCGGTGAAGACGTTGGCGTTGCCGGCATTGACCACCAGGCCGCGGGCGGCGCCCCCCGGCAGGGCGGCGCGACACCAGTCGATCGGCGCCCCGGGGCACCTGTTGCTGGTGAACACGCCGGCGACCTGCGTCCCCGGTGCGAAGGCCGCCAGCACCAGGTCGTCGCGACCGGCGTAGCGTATGCCCGCGGCTCCGGTCGCGAGACGCACGCCCTCGATCCGTCCCATCGCCGGGAACGGGCGGGCGAGCGGCGAGACCGCCGTGGGCATCGTCGTCAGTCCGAGTTCGGCGCGCTGCCCGGCGCCGCCGGCGCGCCCTGGACGGGCACCGGCGAGGTGCCGCCGGCCGCCGACTGGTCCGCGGCCGTCACCTTGGTACCGTCGGGCTTGAAGCGGACCACCTTGACCCCGCTCAACGCGCGCTCGACCACGGCCCGCACGTTCTGCTGGATCAGCTTCTGGCGGATCTGGTCCTTGACGGAGTCGAAGGTGGGCGGGCTGGCGGTGCGGGTGTCGAGCACCTGGATCACGTGCCAGCCGTAGCGGGTCTGCACCGGCTTCTTCGAGATCTCGCCCTTGCCCATCGAGAACGCGGCAGCCGAGAACTCCGGAAGCATGTCGCCCTGCTTGAACCAGCCCAGGTCGCCGCCGTTCTGCGCCGCCGATGCCTTGTCGGTGGAAAGGCTCGAGGCCAGCTTGGCGAAATCCGCACCGCCCTGCAGCTGCTTGATCACGTCGTTGGCCTGCGCCTCGCTCGCGAGCAGGATGTGGCGCGCATGCACCTCCTTGTCCCCCGGGCGTCCGGCAATGGTCTTGTCGTAGACGTCGTGGATCGTCTGGTCGTTGACCTGCGGCGTGATCTCGCGCGTCAGGTAGACGTTCTGCAGCGCGGTGTCGGACGCGGTCTGCATGATCTTCTCGACCGCAGGGTCCTTCTGCAGCCCCTGCTTGCGCGCGGTGATCAGC
>CAXTOE010000454.1:0-2266 GCA_964245685.1 uncultured Acetobacteraceae bacterium
CCTGCGCTCGACGCCGGGGCTCGACACCATCCGCCCGGGCGACGCCAACGAGGTGGCCGAGGCGTGGCGCGTGGTGCTGCCGCTCAAGGAGCGGCCGGCGGCGTTGATCCTCAGCCGCCAGCCGATGCCGACGCTGGACCGCACCAAGTACGCCGCCGCGTCCGGACTGGCGAAGGGCGCCTACGTGCTCGCCGACAGCGACGGCACGCCGGACGTCATCCTGATGGCGACCGGCACCGAGGTCGGCATGGCGGTGTCGGCCTACGAGACGCTGACGGCAGAGGGCATCAAGGCGCGCGTGGTGTCGATGCCGTGCTGGGAGCTGTTCGAGCAGCAGAGCCAGGAGTATCGCGACGCCGTGCTGCCGCCGTCGGTGACCGGCCGAGTGGTGATCGAGCAGGCGGCGGCACTCGGCTGGGACCGCTACGCCGGGGCCACCGGCAGCATGATCGTGATGCGCACCTTCGGCGCCTCGGCGCCGTTGAGTGCATTGATGGAAAAATTCGGTTTCACGCCGGAGAAGGTGCTCGACGCCGCGCGTAAGCAGGCCAAGCAGGCGGCTTGAGCGGTCGGCACGAGCATACGGCCTCCGGGTCGGCATAGGAGCTGGACATGAACGTAGTGCAGAAGACGCCCGGCGCCGCGGTGGCGGCGAACCCGCTGCAGACGCTGGAGCAGTTCAAGCAGTCGCCCTGGCTGGATTTCATCCAGCGTTCCTTCGTGCTCGAGGGCAAGCTGGAGGCGCTGGTGCGCGATGACGGCCTGCGCGGCGTGACCTCGAACCCGTCGATCTTCGAGAAGGCGATGGGTCACGGCACCGACTACGACGACCAGTTCAAGCACCTGGCGGCGGACCGCAACGCGACCGTCAGCGCGCTGTACGAGACGATGGCGATCGACGACATCCGTTCTGCCGCCGCGGTGCTCAAGCCGGTCTGGGACCGCACCGAGGGGCTGGACGGCTATGTCAGCCTGGAGGTGTCTCCGTACCTCGGTCTGCGCACCGAGGAGACCATCGTCGAGGCGCGACGGCTGTGGCAGGCGGTCGAGCGTCCGAACCTGATGGTCAAGGTGCCGGGCACAGAGCCCGGCGTGCCGGCGATCCGCACGCTGATCTCCGAAGGGATCAACATCAACGTCACGCTGCTGTTCTCGATCGACGCCTACCGCAAGGTGCTGGAGGCGTACATCCAGGGGCTCGAGGAGCGGCACCGCAAGGGCCAGGACATCAGCCACATCGCCAGCGTCGCCTCGTTCTTCGTCAGCCGCATCGACGGGCTGATCGACAAGGAGATCGACGCGCGGCTGACCAAGGGTGACCCTGACTCGGCGGCGCTGCGCCCGTTGCGTGGCAAGGTCGCGATCGCCAATGCCAAGCTCGCCTATCAGCATTACCTCGAGGTGTCGGCGAGCGAGCGCTGGCAGGTGCTGCTGCGTGCCGGCGCCAACCCGCAGCGGCTGCTTTGGGCCAGCACCGGCACCAAGGACAAGGCGTATAGCGACGTGCTCTACGTCGAGGAGCTGGTCGGAGCCGATACCGTCAACACCATGCCGCCGGCGACCATGGACGCCTTCCGCGACCACGGCGTGCCGCGCGACGCGTTGCTCGAGGACGTCGAGGGTGCCAGACACGTGCTGTCGGAAGCCGATCGGCTGGGACTGGACCTGCCCGGCGTCACCGCCAGGCTGGTGGTGGAAGGGGTGCAGTCGTTCTCCGACGCCTTCGACCAGCTGCTCGGTGCGGTCGCGGCCAAGCAGGTGGCGCTCGCCGGCGACCGGCTGACGCGCACCGAGATCAGCCTGCCGAGCGAGCTCGACGAGGCGTTCAAGGCGAGCCTGGAGAGCTGGCGCAAGGACGGCACCGTGCGCAAGATCTGGGAACGCGACGCCTCGGTCTGGACTGGCAAGGATGAGGGCAAATGGCTCGCCTGGCTGGAGATCATCGACGAGCGGCTGGCCGGGCTGGAGGAGCTCACCGGCTTCCAGAAGGCGGTGCAGGAGGGTGGGTTCTCGCACGTGCTGCTGCTCGGCATGGGCGGCTCCAGCCTCGGACCGGAGGTGCTGGCCGAGACCTTCGGCAAGCGCGGCGGCTATCCTGAGCTGCTGGTGCTCGACAGCACCGATCCGCAGCAGGTGGTGGCGTTCGAGCACAAGGTCGATCTCGCCAAGACGCTGGTGATCGTATCGTCGAAGTCCGGCGGCACGCTCGAGCCCAACATCCTGAAGGCGTACTTCTTCGACAAGATGCAGCAGGCGGTCGGTGCCG
>CAXTOE010000454.1:2276-2707 GCA_964245685.1 uncultured Acetobacteraceae bacterium
GCAGGCGGGCCGCCACTTCGTCGCCGTCACCGATCCGGGCTCGCACATGGAGGAGGTTGCCAGGCGTGACGGCTTCCGGAAGATCTTCTACGGCGACAAGGGGATCGGCGGCCGCTACTCGGTGCTGTCGAACTTCGGGCTGGTGCCGGCGGCGGCGGCCGGCATCGACCTGCAGGAGTTTCTCGAGGCCGGCCAGTGCATGGCGTATGTCTGCGGCGCCGGCTCGCCGCCGCTGCAGAACCCGGGCGTGCAGCTCGGCACGGTGCTCGGCGTCGCCGCCAAGCACGGCCGCGACAAGGTGACCATCGTCGCCTCGCCCGGGATCGCCGACATGGGCGCCTGGCTCGAGCAGCTGATGGCGGAGTCCACCGGCAAGGACGGGCACGGACTGATCCCGGTGGACGGCGAGACCCTGGCTTCGCCCGAGCATT
>CAXTOE010000455.1:0-2696 GCA_964245685.1 uncultured Acetobacteraceae bacterium
GAGCAGGCGGCGCAGGCGATGTCGGACTACGCGGTGATCGTCACCAAGTCGACGGTGCCGGTCGGCACCAGCCGCCGGATCAGCGAGATCGTCAGCCTGGCGCGCCCGGATCTCGCCTTCGACGTCGCCTCCAACCCGGAGTTCCTGCGCGAGGGGAGTGCCATCGCCGACTTCATGCGTCCCGACCGCGTGGTCATCGGCACCGACCTCACCAGGAGCGACGGCGGCGAGCGGGCGCAGGAGGTGATGCGCCGGCTGTATCGGCCGCTCTACCTGATCGAGGCGCCGATCCTGTTCACCAGCCTCGAGTCCGCCGAGCTGATCAAGTACGCGGCCAACTCGTTCCTAGCGATGAAGATCTCCTTCATCAACGAGATGGCCGACCTGTGCGAGCGGGTCGGCGGCGACGTGCACGACGTGGCCCGCGGCATCGGCCTGGACGGACGCATCGGGCGCAAGTTCCTGCACGCCGGCGCCGGCTACGGCGGCTCGTGCTTCCCCAAGGACACGCTGGCGCTGATGCGGATCGCCCAGGAGGCCGGCGCGTCGTCGCGCCTGGTGGAGGCCACCGTGCAGGTCAACGATGCGCGCAAGGCGAGCATGGGGGCGCGCATCATGTCCGCCTGCGGCGGCTCGGTGCGCGGCAAGACCATCGCCGTGCTCGGCCTGACCTTCAAGCCGGAGACCGACGACATGCGCGACGCGCCCTCGATCCCGATCGTGCACCGGCTGGTGGAGAACGGCGCCCTGATCCGCGCCTACGATCCGGTCGGCATGGAGGCGGCGCGCGGCTGCATGCCGCAGGGCACGCAGGGGGCGCGTATCACCTACTGCACCGACGCGCTGGACGCCGCGCGCGATGCCGACGCGCTGATCCTGATCACGGAGTGGAACGAGTTCCGCGCCCTCGCGCCGTCGCGCCTCAAGGAGCTGATGCGCGGTCGGGTGCTGATCGACCTGCGCAACGTCTACGACCCGGCGGCGATGGCCGCGGCGGGCATGGAGTACAGCTCGATCGGCCGCCCGCGGCCGCGTGCGGCCGCGGCCGCGCAGCTCGCCTCGGCGGGCTGAGCCTCCCCGACCCGTCCGCGGATCGTCAGGGTTTCATCCAGCGCCCCACGACGCTGTCGATATCGATCGCGATGCCGCCGAGCTGCCTGATCCGGCCGCAATAGGCGGTGCCGAGCACCCCGGCCGCGACCAGGAACGGCGCGCCCGGAAACGGCACCGTGAGGGAGGCGAGCGTCTGCTCGAACAGCGCCGGATAGTGCCCTCGCCCACGCAGCGACGGCGCGATGTCCTGCCGGTCCAGGGCCGCGGGCACCAGGTAGGTGGCGGTCTCGTCGATCTGGCAGAAGCGCCCCAGCCGCTCGGCAAGGTCGGGATAGGGGCCGACCACGCCGAGGAACGGCTGGTCGGCCAGCAGCGGACGCAGGAACGGCATCAGGTCGTGCATCTCGCCGAGCACGGAGAGGCCGGCATGGCGTGCCGTTTCGCGCGCGGCGATGCGCAGCATCTCGGCGAGGAAGCCGAAATGCTCGTGCGCCGCCGCCAGGTGCGCCGCGTCCGGGAGCGCGATCACGTCGGCCTCGGCGATCGCGTCCAGCACCGCCCGTCCCACCGCCGACGCGGCGGCCGCACCATCGGTCTCGATGCGGTCGCCGAAGGCGCCGATCCACACCGAGTTCACCACCGCGGACATCTCCGCCTCGCCCAGGATCAGGTGCGCCCGCAGGCTCCCGTAGGCCACCAGACGCGCATGCGCCTCCGAGAGCAGGAGGAGGCGGAACGGGCGGCGCTGCCTGATCGCGTCCCCCAGCCGGTCCGCCAGCTGCTGCGCATCCAGCCAAGCGTCCGAGGCCTGCCTGTGGCCGAGGCTACGCAGCACGGCGTCGCGGTCGACCTGCAGCGCCAGCTTGGCGCAGGCGAGGTGCACGAACGGGCCGAACGGCGGCGGCACGTCGCGCGCGAAGCCGATCAGCATCCGCTCGATGTCCAGCAGCTCGTGGTAGGCACCGGTGAGGGCCAGCGAGGTGGTGTAGTTCCACAGCGCGCTGTCGCGGTGGCCGAGCACCGGTGCGGCGACGCGCAGGTGCGGCAGCGCGTCGGCGGGGCGGCCGGCGGCGCACAGGCGCCCGGCGATCCGGTTGTGCAGAGACGCGTCGTCCGGCTCGGCGGCGAGCAGCAGCCGCTCGGCGAGCTCGATCAGGTCGCCGGCCTCGCCCAGCTCCCCGCCGGCGAGATCGAGCAGCAGCCGGCAGACCGGCAGGATGTCCGGCCACAGCGCGATCGCGCGGCGGCAGGCCAGCAGCGCGTCGACAGGCTCGCCGCGCGCCGCCAGCAGCCTCGCCTGCAGGAACCAGACGCCGGCCTCGCCGGGGTCCGCGGCCAGCAGCGCCTCCACCTGCGGGGCGGCCGCCTCGAGATCGCCCTGCTCGACCAGCGCCTCGGCCTCACCGAGGCTCACCGAGCTCGGCAGCATGGGCGGCACCTCCCGGTGCCGCGACAGGTCGACAGGCTTGGCCAAGCGCTGCACCCTCCTGCTGCCGGCCGCGCCGCCTGGCCGGCGCCGGCACGTCGACGCGGCGTTCGGACGCTGCCGCAGCATACGCCGCGGCGGTGATGCGCCACAACCTCAGGCTGCGCCGCGGATCGCGTGCGGCGTAATTCGGACGCAAGCCGGATCGGGACAACGT
>CAXTOE010000456.1:0-2678 GCA_964245685.1 uncultured Acetobacteraceae bacterium
ACCGACGGCGCCGCGGCGCTGAAGCACTCGCTGCGCTGGCTGCTCGACTGAGCGTCCGCTCCCCTCTCCGTCTGGACCGAAAATTGCTCGGGATCGTCGGGCATCGCCGGTTCCTGCCGGCTGCCCGAGGCGGCGGGGGAGCGGGATGGACAAGATCGCACGGGTGCGGGTCGCCCTGGCCGGCATCGAGCTGGCCGACGATCCGCCGACGCTGCGCCGCAAGAGCCGGGACTTCTTCTGGTACAGCCCGATCCTGAGCACCCGGCTGGCGCGGTCGCAGGCCGAGCTGATCGCGACGCCGCGGGACGTCGGAGAGGTTGCACGCATCCTCTCCGCCTGCGCGCAGGCCGGTGTCGCGGTGACCGCCCGCGGCGGCGGCACCGGCAATTACGGCCAGGCGACGCCGCTGCAGGGGGGCGTCGTGCTCGAGATGACGCGCGTCGCCGGGATCGAGTGGCTGCGCGACGGCGTCGTGCGCGTGCTGCCGGGCACCAACATCTTCGTCCTCGACGAGTGGCTGCGCGAGCGCGGCGCGGAGCTGCGGCTGTATCCCTCCACCAAGCGGAGCGCCACCATAGGCGGCCTGATCTGCGGCGGCGCCGGCGGTATCGGTTCGGTCACCTGGGGCATGCTGTGGGACGCAGGCAACATCGTCGCCCTCGACATCCTGACCATGGAGCCGGAACCCCGGCGGCTGCATCTGCGCGGCGAGGCCTGCGGCGTGGTCAGCCGCTGCTTCGGCACCACGGGCATCGTCGTCGCCGTCGAGCTGCCGGTGCAGCCGGCGCTGCGCTGGCGCGACGTGCTGGTCGGCTTCGACGGGCTGCACCGGGCAGCGCTGTTCGGCCGCGACTTCACCGCGGCTCAGGGCATCGACAAGAAGCTCTGCTCGGTGTCGGAAGCGGCGCTCGCCGGCTACTTCCCGCCGTTCCGCGGCCTGGTGGAAGACGGTGTCGACGTGGCGCTGCTGATGGTGGCCCCCAACGCGATGCAGGCGACGCGCGACCTCGCGCGCACGCATGGCGGCACCGTCCTCAGCGACGAGGACGCGGCGGCGAACGAGGCGGCGCCCGACCGGACGCCGCTCTACGAATTCTCCTACAACCACACGACGCTGCAGGTGCTGAAGCGGGACCGCGACGTCACCTACGTGCAGACCGGCTTCCCGGCCGGGCGGATCGTCGAGTGCCTGGAGGCATCGGCGCGGCGCTTCGGCTCCGAGCTGCTGACCCACCTGGAGTTCGTACGCAGCGGCGGCGTTGCGACCTGCACCGGCGCGCAGGTGATCCGCTACAGCACGCCCGCGCGCCTGCTCGAGATCATGACGGAGCTCGAGGCGATCGGCATCCAGGTGTTCGACCCGCACGTGGTGTCGATCGAGGCGATGGGACGTCATCGCGTCGACTGCACGCCGCAGCTTCGCTTCAAGCGCGAGGTGGACCCGGACGGGTTGCTCAATCCCGGCAAGCTGGAGAGCTTCGAGCCGGCGGCCGCGTCGAGCGCCCGATCTGCTGAGGCTCAGACGTGAAGCCGAGCCAAGGGCTCCGCCCTTGATGGGGTCAAGGGCCGAAGCCCCTGGTTTCGTGAGTTCCGGCAACCTGCCGCAGCACGTCGAGCGAGAAGGCGCTGCGCCAGTCCAGGCCCGGCGGATAGACGCCGGCGTCCGACATCGCCGCGAAGAAAGAGTGCCAGCGCGCCTCGGTCATCGCGCCGATGCCCATGCCGTCGGTGTCGGGCGTCTCCACCAGGTGCGCCCGCATCAGCGTCGCCCGCGCCGCGGCGAAGGTGCGCGGCGCGTAGCCCGGGTTGTCGTGCTCGATCAGCCCCTCGGCCGGACCCGGATCGCCGTGCAGGAAGCGCTTCCAGCCGATCGCGGTGGCGGCCACGAAGCGCGCCAGCACGTCGCGATGCGCCGCCAGGTAGTCTGCCCGCACCAGCAGCAGGTCGCCGTAGGGGTCGTAGCCGAAATCCGACAGCAGCAGGGTGGTCGTCGCGATCCCCTGTGCGGCGAGCGCCGCCGGATCGTAGGTCAGGAAGCCCTGTCGGAAGGCGCGCTGGTCGAGCAGGAACGGCGTGTAGCTCTCGGAGTACGGCCGGATCTGGTCGCGGCTCAGGCCCCACCGCTTCTCCAGCAGCGGCCAGGCGGTGATCAGCAGCATCTGCGAGACCATCGCCGGCCGTCCGCGCAGGTCGGCCGGCGTGCGGATCTGCTGTCCCGCATGCGCGATCAGGATGCCGGGTTCGTGCTGCAGGAAGGCGGCGACCGCGACGATGGGGACCTGCTGGCGGACCAGGTGCAGCGCCACCGGCGTGTCGCCGAGGGCCGCGTCCACCGCTCCGGTCGCGAGCAGTTGCGGCGGGTTGATCTGAGCACCGCCCGGCTGCAGCGTGACGTCGAGGCCGAAGCGCCGGTAGGTGCCGTCCGCGAGCGCCTCGTAGAAGCCCCCGTACTCGGCCTGCGGCAGCCAGTTGATCGCCATGACCAGCCGGTCGGGCGGCGGCGGAGATGCCTGCGCCGGCAGGCCGGATGCGAGCAGGAGCGACGCAACCCACCGGACCAGGGCGACCGGGATCCGGCGCGGCAGAGGATCCGGCCGCAGGGCTCGGGCGCTAGCGCGCATCGGCGATCTGCCAGCCGCCGCCGAGTGCGCGGTACAGCGCCACCAGGTCGGTCTCGA
>CAXTOE010000457.1:0-2677 GCA_964245685.1 uncultured Acetobacteraceae bacterium
ATGATGACGCGCAGCGGCTCGCACAGCCGCCAGGCCGCGGTGGTGCTCCAGAACGCCAGCAGCACCCCGAGCGCCAGCGCGCCGCTGCGCGTCACCATGGTCAGCGGCAGGTGCGGCGCCTGGAACTGCGCCAGCACCACCAGTCCCAGCAGCCAGGGCAGGCGGCGGCGCAACAGGAAGATCAGCAGCGGCAGTGCGAGGTAGAACTGCTCCTCCAGCGACAGGCTCCAGTACGGGAAGGTGGTGCCGTACGGCAGCCGGCCGTAGCCGTCGGCGAGATGGAAGTTCGCGACGTCCAGCAGGCCGGCGATCATGCTGCGGTAGTTCACCAGGGGCGTGCTGAACAGGCCGCTGCGGTTGAACGCGATGCTGGCGAGGAACGGGATCAGCAGCCACAGCCAGGCCGACGGCAGCAGACGCCAGGCGCGCCGGGTCCAGAAGGCGAGCGTCTCGTTGAGGAAGCCCAGGCGGTCGCTACCGGCCTCGCCGGCGGCCATCGGCAGCAGGCTGCGGCCGATGACGAAGCCGGAGATCACGAAGAACAGGTCCACCCCGGGCCAGCCGCGCCAGTACCGGCCGAGCGCGTCCAGCGACGGGCTGTGCCAGCCCACCAGGTTGATCGGCAGGTGCTCGATCAGCACCATCACCACCGCGACGCCGCGCAGCAGCTCGATGTCGGCGATGCGCCGGTGCGCGACGCCATCCGCACGGAGCACCGGCGCGGAGGCGGCGACGTCCGCGACGTGGTTCACTCGGCGGCGTCCACGAACCGGGAGGGCTCGATCCCAAGCACGCTGCGCAGGCGCTGCTCGACCACCGCGTCCGAGCAGTGCCGACGCAGCGACTCGCGGGCGGCCGCCGACATGCGCCCGTAGCGCGCCGGCTCCTCGGTTGCGACCCGGTAGCTCTCGGCGTAGGCGGCCACCAGGCTGCCGAAATCGATGCGCCAGCGCAGCGTGCGGTACACCGCCCGCTCGTCGTGCGGCCAGCTGCACGGCTCGCGCGAGCACCGCACCGTGAAGGCGCAGCGCTCGTCGACGTAGTCCGCCATCGCGGTGTTGCGCGGCGCGATCGCCGGCTTGCCGGCCGACATGAACTCCATCAGCGGCAGGCACTGTCCCTCGCCGTGCGAGGCGTTGACCACGAACGTCGTCGCCTCCACCAGCGACTCGTAGGACTCGTTGTCCAGGAAGCCCGCGATCAGCACGATCCGGCAGCGGAACGGGCTGTGCTTCGACAGGTCCTCCAGCATCGCACTCAGGCTGTGCGCGCTGTCGCGCTGGGTCAGCTTGAACACCAGGGTGGCGTCCGGCCGGTCGCGCAGCGCCCAGATGAAGCCGGCGAGCATGTCGAACCAGTTCTTGCGCATGTCGACGGGGTTGAACACGGTGGCGTAGACGACGCCGTCGAGCACGATCTCGACCGGACCCGCCGGCTCGGGCGGCAGCGGCGCGTAGCCCACCTCGCGCCGCCGCGGCGAGGCGTAGGTCGCGAGGTCCAGCCCGCGCGTGTCGATCACCTGGCCGCGCACGAGCAGGCGGCGCTCGCCG
Organism: uncultured Acetobacteraceae bacterium; assembly: GCA_964245685.1. Classification (GTDB taxonomy): domain Bacteria; phylum Pseudomonadota; class Alphaproteobacteria; order Acetobacterales; family Acetobacteraceae; genus Lichenicoccus. The sequence continues at coordinate 1,551 of CAXTOE010000457.1, forward strand.
CCGCGGCTCGGCCGGTCGCCGAGTGCCGCGAAGCGGTCCCAGACCGGGGCTGGTATCGCGGTGATCGGGAACTCCTCGCCGAGTGCCGCGCGGGTGACGCGCACGCAGTGCTCGCTGTGGGTGATGGCGCGGCCGAGCCGGCGCAGCGCGTAGCGCCAGTCGGAACGCGGGTCGCCGTTCCAGTCCTCGTCCGGCAGGCTCTCGAACTCCCAGGCGAACACCGGGATGGTCGGGCAAGCGAGGTCGACCGGCACCTTGTGCGGCGGCTCGAAGCAGAGGAACACGCAGGGCTCGCCGCGTGCCTGGAACTGTCGGTAGAGCACGTCCACCTCGCGCGCCGGATCGCGGGTGAAGATGACCAGCCCGAGCCGCTCGAGCAGGGTGCGGAACGCGCGCAGCACGAACCAGTAGCTGTATTCCGCGGTGCCCAGCCTGCTCTCGAGGCTGCCCAGGTCGGTCTCGCTGTAGATGATGACGATCATCGGCCCGGTCCTGGCGCGTGGACCGGCGCCCGTTCCAGGGCCCGCTCCAGCTTGTCGCGCACCACGGGCAGCGAGCAGGTCCGCCGCATCGCCCGACGCGCGGCCTGCGCCATGGCGGCGTAGCGCGCCGGATCGTCGGTCGCGACGCGGTAGCTGTCGCGATAGGCCTGCATCAGCGACTCCCATTCGAGCCGGTGCCGCATGGTGCGGAACAGGTCGCGCGGATCGTGCGGCCAGACGTTGTATTCCATGCCGGAGCGCAGCACGAAGGCGCAGTCGGGATCGACGTAGTCGGCCATCGCGGTGTGGTCGGGCGCCAGCGCCGGGCGGCCCGCGTTCATGAACTCCATCAGCGGCAGGCACAGGCCCTCGCAGGACGAGCTGTTGACGTAGTAGTCCGTCGCCGCCACCAGCGCCTGGTACTCGGCGTCGTCGAGCCAGCCCTGCAACACCACCACCCGACAGCGGAACGGCTGCAGCAGCCGCATCAGGATCGCCAGCGACCCCTCGAAGGCGAAACGGTCGTGGTGCACCATCTTCAGCACCAGCGTCGCATCCGGGTTCTCGCGGAAGGCCCAGCAGAACGCGGTCAGCATGTCGTGCCAGTTCTTGCGGCCGTCCGCCGGGTTGAGCACGCTGGTGTAC
>CAXTOE010000458.1:0-2670 GCA_964245685.1 uncultured Acetobacteraceae bacterium
CGCCACCGCGAGCGTCGCGAGCAGGGCGAGCAGGAACGGGTCGGGTCTGGGCATGCGGCGATCCGAGGGTCGCGCGGTCGAGCCCGGCGAGCCGGCTGCACATTGCCACGGCGGACCGCCTGCGCCACCCTGCCGGCCGATGTTCCAACACACCCTGCGTATCGCGGCGGCCCCCCTCGTGCTCGGCCTTCTGCCCGGCCTCTGGCTCGGCGCACCGGCGGCATCGGCGGAGGGAGCCGAAGGGCTGGCGCTGCCGGCCGCCTGCGCCAGCGTCGGCGCGGCCGCCCTGCACACGCTTCCCGCAGGCCCGGACGCCGGCTTCGAGGCGACGCAGTTCCGGGTGCGGCTGCCCGCCGAGGCGGGCGTCGATCCGGCGTCGATGCAGGCGAGCCGGCTGCGCGTCACCGGCCACGATGCCAACACGTCGCAGGCGGCGCTGGAGCAGGCCGCCGGCGCCTCGGCGGCGGCACTGCTGATCGCGCTCACCGGCAACGGCCACGGCGGCTGCCCGACCAAGCTGCTGCAGGACACCGGCGAGCCGATCGTCGCCGGCCTGCAGAACGGCGGCAGCTACGCCGCGATCTGGCAGGACGTCGTGCTGCGCGGCCATGCCGGCCACGTCGCGGCCGCGCGCATGCAGCTGCGGCTGCAGGGCGCGCCGGGCAACGACGCCGACCGGCCGGTGCACGTGACGCTGACGCTGGACCACGTGACCGGGACGCTGGATCCGCCGGCGCTGCTGCCGGACCGTATCGCGGTGGGGATCACCCTTCCCGCGTCGCGCCTGCCGGCGCTGCTCGCCGCGACCGGCGGCGGCGCTCCGGACGAACAGATCCCGGTCACGGTCGACGGGATCGACATACGGCGCGGCACGACCGTGCTGCACGGCCAGGGCGACGCCACCGCCGCGGCGACACCGCTCGACAGTGCGGCGAGCCTGCAGGTGACGGCGAAGGGCTACGACGACCTGGTCACGGAGGCGGCGACACTCGGCCTGACGCGGGTGCACGCCGCGCTGTTCCTGTCCCGCCTGGTGGCGCATCGCGACGGCGACGGGCTGCGCTGGGAGGTCAGGCTTGCGGACGGCGTGCTGGCGGTGAACAACGTGCCGATCCCGCTGCGATAGTCACGCGGCCTCGCGCACCAGCCGGTCCAGGTTGCCCACCACCTCGCGCGCCTGGCCGATGCGCTGCACCGTGGTCATCTCGCGCAGGATCGCGAGCTTGTGGTCCGGACGCAGCCGCATGCCGGCCTGGCCGTTGCGGCCGATCCAGGCGACCAGCCCGGCCGGGTTGGCGAAGGCGTTGCCGCGGAACTGCAACACCATGCCCTTCGGCCCGGCCTCCAGCTTCTCGACCCCGGCGGCGCGGCACAACCGCTTGAGCGTGACCACCTGCAGCAGGTTCTCGATCTCGTCGGGCAGCTTGCCGAAGCGGTCGACCAGCTCGGCCGCCATCGCCTCGGTCTCCGCGTCCGAGCCGAGCGCGCCGATGCGGCGATACAGCCCGAGCCGCACCGGCAGTTCCGGCACGTAGCTGTCGGGGATCAGCACCGGCAGGCCGAGCACGATGTTGGGCGTCCAGTCGCGGTCCTCCGCGCGCCTGCGGCCCTTCTGGGCGCGAAGGTCGGCCACCGCGTCCTCCAGCATCTGCTGGTAGAGCTCGATGCCGACCTCGCGTATGTGGCCCGACTGCTCGTCGCCCAGCAGGTTGCCCGCACCGCGCAGGTCGAGGTCGTGCGAGGCGAGCGTGAAGCCGGCTCCCAGCTGGTCCAGGGTCTGCATCACCTCCAGCCGCTTCTCGGCGGCCGGCGACAGGCGGTGGTTCTGCGGCCAGGTCAGGTAGGCGTAGCCACGCTGCTTGCCGCGACCGACTCGGCCGCGCAGCTGGTACAGCTGGCCGAGGCCGAACATGTCGGCGCGGTGGATCAGCAGCGTGTTCACCGCCGGCATGTCGAGCCCGCTCTCGACGATGTTGGTCGAGAGCAGGATGTCGTATTTCCCGTCGCTGAACTCGGTCATCACCCGCTCCAGCTCGGTCGGCGCCAGCCGACCGTGCGCCTCGACGATGCGCGCCTCCGGCACGAGCTCCTGCAGGCGGGCACCCACCCGCTGCAGGTCCTCGATGCGCGGCACCACGCAGAACACCTGGCCGCCGCGGAACCGCTCGCGCAGCAGCGCCTCGCGCACGACGACAGAGTCGAACGGCATGATGAAGGTGCGCACAGCCAGCCGGTCGGCAGGGGGTGTGGCGATCAGGCTCATCTCGCGCACGCCGGTCAGCGCCAGCTGCAGGGTGCGCGGGATCGGCGTCGCGCTGAGCGTCAGCACGTGCACGTCCTCGCGCAGCGCCTTGAGCTTCTCCTTGTGGGCGACGCCGAAATGCTGCTCCTCGTCGACCACCAGCAGGCCGAGATCGGCGAACTCGATCCCCTTCGCCAGCAGCGCGTGGGTGCCGACGATGATGTTGACGCTGCCGTCGGCGATGCCCTTCTTGACCGCCGCGGCATCGCGGGCGTTGACCATGCGCGACAGCTGCTCGACGCGGATCGGCAGGCCGGCGAAGCGGGCGCCGAAGGTGCGGTGGTGCTGGCGCGCCAGCAGCGTCGTCGGCCCCACGACCGCGCCCGGGGTGGCAGACCTGGCGGCGACGAAGGCGGCACGCCGCGCCC
>CAXTOE010000459.1:0-2648 GCA_964245685.1 uncultured Acetobacteraceae bacterium
CCGCGGTGCGAGAGCAGGACCGGCTCGATACGCTGCTGGTGGCGGCACTCCCGATCGAATGGCCGCTGGCGCGGCTCGATCCGGTGCTGCGCGCGATGCTGCGCGCCGCCGGCGCCGAGCTGACCATGCGCGACGGTCCGCCGGGGCGGGTGGTGATCAACGAGTATCTCGACATCGCGCACGGCTTCTTCTCCGGCGACGAGCCGCGCATGGTCAACGGGTTGCTCGACGCGCTCGGGCGCCAGCTGCGGCCGCAGGATTTCGAGCAGCGGCCCACGGTGGGCTGAGCGTGCCGTCCGCGGACGCGCTGCCCGCCGAGTTCGGGTTCATCGCCCGCCACTTCCGCCCGCTCGCCGGTCCCGGCGCCCTCGACCTCGCCGACGACGCCGCGGCGTTCCTGCCGCCGCCCGGCCGGCTGCTGGTGGTCTCGGCGGACGCGATGGTGCAGGGGGTGCACTTCCTGCCGGACGACCCCGCCGAGAGCATCGGGCGCAAGCTGCTGCGGGTGAACCTGTCGGATCTCGCCGCCATGGGCGCCACCCCGCTCGGCTACCTGCTGACCCTGGCACTGCCGCCCGATCGCGACGAGAGCTGGTTCGCCGGCTTCTGCGCCGGCCTCGCCGCCGACCAGGCAGAGTTCGGGCTGCACCTGCTGGGCGGCGACACCACCGCGACGCCGCGCGGGCCGCTGGTGCTGTCGCTCACCATCCTCGGCCACGCCGCCCCCGGCTGCATCCTGCGCCGCGACGGTGCGGCGGCCGGCGACCATCTGTGGGTCACCGGCACCGTCGGCGACGCCGCACTCGGCCTCGCGGTGCTGCAGGGACGGCTGCGTGCCGACGGCGACGAGCTGATCGAGCGCTACCGCCTGCCGCGGCCGCGCCTCGGCTTCGGCGCCAGCCTGCACGGCATCGCCAGTGCTGCGATGGATGTCTCGGATGGGCTGGTGCAGGACCTCGGCCACCTGTGCCGCGGCAGCGGGCTCACGGCCAGCATCGAGGCGCCGCTGCTGCCGCTCTCGTCGTTGGCACGCGCCGCCGGGCCGGACTGGCTCGAGACCTGCCTCACCGGCGGCGACGACTACGAGCTGCTGCTCGCGGTGCCGCCGGCGCGCGAGGCGGCGCTGCTGGCGCTCTCCTCGCACTTGGGCGTCGCGGTGACGCGCATCGGCGCCGTGCGATCCGGCGAACCGCGCGTGCGGGTGCTGGACGCGGCCGGCGACGAGATCCGGCTCGCCCGCCCGGGCTGGAGCCATCTCTGAGACCAGCTGGCATCGCTCTTGCTTTGGTGTGTTGCCGTCGCCACCGCCAGTCCGCCGGAAGGGTCCATCATGCTGTCGCCGATCTGCCTCAAGAGCGCCCTGCAGGCCCCCGTGTTCCGCATCGGCGCCGACGACACCAACTACTTCGTGCTGCTGTTCGACCATGAGGGCGAGGCGTTCGAGACCGTGGCGGTGGTGGAGATCTTCACCGTCGGCGGTGCGACGCCGCCCAACATGCACAGCCGCGCCCACGAGATGTTCTACGTGCTGCACGGTGAGGGCGTCGCGCGCTGCGAGGGGAAGACCGCGCCGCTCGGCAAGGGCTCGGCGATGCTGCTGCGGCCGGGCTCGGAGCACGTCGTGCAGAACACCGGCGCCGGCAAGCTCTACACCCTGACCGTCATGGTCCCCAACGAGGGCTTCGCCGAGCTGATCCGCGCCGGCATCCCGATGCAGCTCGACGACGAGGATCGCGCCGTGCTCGGCGGCCTCGCCGCGTGACCCTGCTCGGCTCGGCCGCCGCCAACCAGTGGCGGGTAGGCGGCGCGCAGGTCGACATGACGCGCGAGCGCCCGACGCCGCGGCCGCTTTCGCTGGACGCGACGCCGAAGCCGGTGCGTTTCGATCTCGCCCAGTCGGCGATGCTGGTGATCGACATGCAGAACGATTTCTGCCACCCGGACGGCTGGCTCGCCCATATCGGCGTCGACGTGGCGCCGGCGCGCGCGCCGATCGCCCCGCTCGCGGCCCTGCTGCCGGCACTTCGCGCGTGCCGCGTGCCGATCCTGTGGGTGAACTGGGGCAACCGCCCGGACCGGCTCAATCTCAGCCCGGCACTGCTGCACGTCTACAATCCGAGCGGGCAGGGGGTGGGGCTCGGCGATCCGCTGCCCGGCCACGGCGCGCGGGTGCTGGAGCTGGGCAGCTGGGCGGCGGCGGTGGTGGACGAGCTGCCGCCCGATCCCGCCGACATCCAGGTCGCCAAGTCGCGCATGTCCGGCTTCTGGGACACCGCACTCGACAGCATCCTGCGCAACCTCGGCGTGCGCACGCTGCTGTTCGGCGGAGTCAACCTCGACCAGTGCGTGATGGCGACGCTGCAGGACGCGAACTTCCTCGGCTATGACTGCCTGCTGGTGCAGGACTGCGCCGCCACCACCTCGCCCGGCTACTGCACGGAGGCCACGCTGTACAACATCCGGCAATGCTTCGGCTTCGTGCTGCGCGGCCCCGACCTGCTGGCGGCGCTGCGCGAGGAACGCGCCACCCAGGGCGTGGTCCGGGTGGCCGGCAAGGACGTCGCCAAGCTGTCCAGCTGGAAGGTGCCCCAGCTGCGCCGGACCATCGGCGTGGTGTTCCAGGACTTCCGGCTGCTGCCGAACAAGAC
>CAXTOE010000460.1:0-2640 GCA_964245685.1 uncultured Acetobacteraceae bacterium
GTTCTGGACCGAGGTGTTCGGCTCCGCCTCCGTGTTGCGGCTCTTGTCGGACGTGGTCTGCTGGGAGCGCAGCACCTGCTGATCCGGATTGTAGCTCTCCTGGGTCTCGTGGATCTGATCGACATCCATCGTCACCGCGGCTTCCGCGCGGACGTGCTCCAGGCCCACGGTGGGCTCGAGCATCTCCTCCACCGCGTGGGCGAGCCGCAGCTCCGTGGCCTGCCGCAGCTCGTCGACGGTGCGTGCGGCGCCCAGCGCTCCGGTCGGCTGGCCGGCGCGGGCGAGCACGTTGCCGCGGCTGTCGATCACGCCGATGTTCTGGGCCCTCAGTCCGGGCACGGCGGCGCCGACGTGGTTCAGCACCGCTTGCACGCCCTCCGGATCCAGGCGGCTGGAGCCCGTCATCGAGAGCAGCACGCTGGCCTGCGCCGCCTGCTGCTCGCTCGCGAACGGCTCGCGATGCGGCAGCACGAGATGCACGCGGGCACCACGCACGCCGCTGATCAGGCGGATCGAGCGGGCGAGCTCGCCCTCCAGGGCGCGTGTCTGGTTGATCGTCTGCTCGAACTGGGTGGCGGTGAGGCTGTCGCCGCGATCGAAGATCTCGTAGCCGACCGACCCGCCGGACGGCAGCCCGGTCTTGGCGAGCAGCAGGCGGGCGGCGGCGACCTGGTCGGCCGGCACCATGATGCGATCGTCCTGACCGCCGAGCTCGTGCTGGATGTGCGCCTTGTCGAGCGCGTCGGCGATCTGTCCGGCTTCGCGGAGGTCGAGGTCACCGTAGAGCAGGGCCATGTGCGGAGAGCCGCCGCCGTGGATCGTGAGCATCGCCAGCATCGCCAGCATGCCTAACGCAACCGCCGCCATGGTCGCCAGACGTGCCGGCCCGAGCGCCTTGAGCCCTTCCAGGAAGGCCTTCATGGTGCGCGGAAGACCGAAAAGGCGGATCGGGTGGGCAGCGTCATGGCCTCTTTTCCGTGGACCGGCCTCGTGCCGGCGGCTTTTCGCCGCGGGCACATCATGACCCTCCAGCCCTTACGGAAAGGTTAACCGCCCGGCAAATTTTGCCGATCGGTTAGGTGTCAGGAGGTGGTCCCGGCCGAACCGGCGGTGCTGAAGGAGTTGACGTTGGTCATGTCGACGCTGTCGCTGCCCAGCTGCAACAGGACGCCGCCGGTGCTCGATTTCGAGACGCCGGTGATCGTTCCGGTCGCGGTGAAGGGCACCGCCGTCACGTTGCCGGATGAATCCTGCGTCTGCACCGCGATGCCGTAGGTTCCGTCTGCCAGCTTGTTGCCGGCGTCGTCCTTGCCGTCCCAGTTCCAGGTGTTGCTGCCGGCGGTGGAGGTCTGCTGCACGGTGCGCACGACGGCGCCGGACGCGTCGGTCACCGCGATCGCGATCGGGTCGGCGCTGCCGGTCGTGAAGTTGATGCTCGCCGCCCCCGACTGCAGCGGGATCTGGGTTCCGGTGAAGTTGGCGGTCTGCCCGACCAGGCCGCCGCCCGAGGTCACCTGCGAGTCTTGGCTCAGCGAGATGAGCGTGTTGAGGTTGGTATTGGTGTTGACCTGCTGCTGGACGCCCGCGAAGGTCGCCAGCTCGCTGGTGAAGGTATCGGAGCTCATCGGCGCGCTCGGATCCTGGTTCTGCAGCTGCGTCGTCAGCATGGTCAGGAACGAGTTGAAGTTGTCGGCGATCGAGGACAGAGCGCTCGAGGCAGTCGTACTCGCGTCGCTCGAGGTGGTGCTCGCGCTCGCGCTGGCGGTGGTGCTGTTGGCCTGCGCCGCCTTCTCGGTCGAGGTCAGCAGGCTGGTCGATGTAAGGCTGCCGCTCATGTTAAGCTCCTTATCTGGTCGTGTTTCACGCCGTGATGTTGAGGCCGTCGAACCGCCACTGCCGCCTGGCGGAGATCGGCGCCGGGGCGCCGTAGATGGAACTCTCGCCCTTGCCGTTGCTGCGCAGGGCTTGCTGTCGATCCTGGAGCCGAGCTCGATCCTGACCTGGGCGACGCTCGCCCGACGCAGGATCCTGGTTGGCGCCGGACATCTGGGAGGTCGCGTCGTTCCGGCTCTGGTCGGAAGTGCCGGCGGCAGAGGACACGAAGGCCAAAGTGCGGCCATCGGTCGGGACGCTCGCGGCGTCCAGGGCCACATGCAGATGATGCGCGCTCTGCGCCAGTTCCTGCAGTGTCTCCGGCCGGTCCGCGACCACGGTGACCGAGGTCGATCCGTTGCTGCCGCGGACCAGATGGATCTGCACCTGTCCCAGATCGAGCGGATGCAGCGAGATCCGGATCTCGTTGCTGCCGTCCGTGCGGGTGGCCAGCGAGATCATCGCCGGCGCCACCTGCACGGCGACAGAGGGTGCGGAGTGGCTCCCCGATGCGGCGGCAGCCTCGCGTACCGAGGGGCTTTCCGGTGGGGCAGCTGCGCCGGGGATCGTTCGCAGTGCCGCGGTGTCCGTCGTGACGCCGGCCGCCGTGGCGGCCGCAGCGTCGGCGGTGCCGGCTGCCGACCAGAGGGCGGGCGATGGCTGCGAGGTCAGCTCGTGGCGAACCGTTTGCGGAACCGGCTGCGCTGCGCGCGCTGCCGAGCCGGCATCGACCGGAGCGATGTCCGGCTGCTGCGCGTTCTTCCGCGC
>CAXTOE010000461.1:0-2636 GCA_964245685.1 uncultured Acetobacteraceae bacterium
GCATCACCCAGGGCCCGATCCGGCGTGACGACGCCTCCTGAACCGGTGGATTACGGCTTCACCCTGCTCGAGGTGCTGGTCGCCTTCGTCATCGCCGCCCTCGCGCTGGGCGTGCTGTTCCACGGCGCCATCGAGGGGCTGGCGGAAGTCCGTCTCGCCGACCGCAGCGCCGAGGCACTGACCCGCGCGCGCTCGCACCTGGCCAGCGTCGGCCACGGCGTGCCGCTGCGCACCGAGGCGCTCGAGGGAGAGGATGGCGGCGGCTTCGCCTGGTCGCTGCAGCTGCGGCCGCTCGGCTCCGCGCCGATGCTGCAGGGCGGCGGCGATGCACAGCACCCGGCACGCGAGACCCTGTTCGAGGTGCGCGTCACCGAGAGCTGGGACGGCCCGCAGGGCCGGCGCGGCACCACGCTGGTCACCCGCCGTGCCGCGGTCACGCCGGCGCCATGAGCCCCGTCGGGCGGGACGATGCCGGCTTCACGCTGCTGGAGATCGTGGTCGCCCTGGTGGTGCTCGGCGTGCTGCTGGTCACGCTGTCGCAGGGCGTGCATTTCGGCTTCGCCGCCTGGGGCCGGCAGGATCAGGCGCTGCGCACCGCCGAGGCGCTGCAGGCCAACGACCGGGTGCTGCGCCGGCTGATCGAGGAGTGCTATCCCGGCACCGAGCGCGACGGCGGCAAGCTGGTGGGCCGGCCGCACGCGATGGCCTTCACCTCCAACCTGCCGATCGGCCCTGACGGCGCCGCGTCACGCGCCGACATCAGCCTGATGGTCGATCACGACGGGCGGCTGGTCCTGTCCTGGCTGCCGCACCTGCACGCCGAGCGGCTGCAGCCCGCACCCCCGCCGCACGTCTCGGTGCTGCTGGAGCACGTGGCCGGGCTGCAGCTCAGCTACTGGTCGACGGCGGGAGGCGGCTGGGCACGCGCCTGGGACGCCGCCACGCTGCCGGACCTGGTGCGGATCCGGGTGCAGTTCGCCGACGGGGACCCGCGGCGATGGCCCGATATCGTCGAGGCGCCGGCGCGTGAGCAGGCGCCCGGATGAGGACGCCGACCCCTGCCCTCACTCCCGCGAGACGCCGTTGACCGAGGCGATCACGTCGGTGAGCCTCGGCACGTACTGCTCGCCGCGGCCGAGGCCGACCGCGAGCGCGTAGCTGTTGCGCACCGCGGCCCCCACCGGATTGGCGCTGGCGCTGGCGGAGGCGAAGTTCGACAGGTAGGTCAGGTCCTTCAGCGCGTTGCCGAGCACGAACTTGTGCGCCTCCGGGTTGCCGCCGATAACCGCCTCGAAGAAGGTCTGGAAGAACGGGCAATCCATGCGGCCGCCGCGTATCACGTCGTGGAAGGTCTGCGCCGACACCCCCGCCTTCGCCCCCATCATCAGCGCCTCGGCGTAGAGCGCGCCGTAGCCGAGCGAGACGAAGTTGTTCAGCAGCTTCATCATGTGCGCGGTGCCGGTGGCGCCGGTCTCGACGATGCGACCGGCGAACGTCTCCAGCAGCGGACGCGCGCGGGCGACGTCCGCGGCAGCACCCCCCACCATCACGTCGAGCGTGCCCGCCCAGGCCTCCTTGGGCGTACGGCTGAGCGGCGCGTCGATCAGCGTGACGCCGCGGCCAGCCAGCTCGCCAGCGAGCCGCACCGTGATCGCCGGCTCCGAGGTGGAGCAGTCGATCACCAGCAGCTGCCGCCCCGCTGCCGCCAGCCCGTCGGGGCCGCCCAGGATGGCCTCGACCTGCGGGCTACCGGTCACGCACAGCACCACGACGTCGCAGCTCTCGGCGAGCGCGCGCGCCGAGCCCACCTCGGTGGCGCCGCGCTGCCTGAGGTCCTCGACCGCCTCTCGCTTGCGCCAGGCCAGCACCGAGAGCGGATATCCCTTCTCGACGATGTTCTTCGCCATGCCCCAGCCCATGAGGCCGAGCCCGATGAAACCCACTTTTTCCGCCATCGTCGTTCTCCTCGATTGTGCCGGCGTCAGGTGCTGGACCTGACCTCCAGCCGATATCCGACATCGACACGCGCCGGACCCGCCGGCTTGCCCTGGATGCGCGCGAGCAGCTTGCGCGCCGCGATCTCGCCGATGCGCTGCCGCGGCGAGACGATCGAGGTGAGGGCCGGCGTGGTCAGCGCGCCGATGCCCAGGCCGTTGAAGCCGGCGATCGCGAGCCGCCCCGGCACCGCGACGCCCTCGCGCTGCGCCCGCAGCAGCGCGCCCACCGCGAGGTCGTCGTTGGCGAAGAACAGCGCGTCGAGCTCCGGGCTGCGCTGCAGCGCCTGCATGAGCTTGTCGCCGCCCAGCCCCGGGCTCGACGCCTCGGCGTGCCCATACGGCGGCCGCCGCGTCAGCCCGGCACGGGCGAGCGCGCGGTCGAGGCCGCGGAAGCGCTGTGCGGCGCGGTAGTCCGCCTCCAGCCGTCCGCCGACGAAGCCGATCTGGCGGTAGCCGCGCGCGATCAGGTGCGCGCCCATGGTCTCGCCGGCCTTGAGGTGCGACAGCCCGACATTCATGTCGATCGCCCTGGGGCCGTACTCCATGATCTCGACCACCGGACGGCCGTAGCCGCGCAGCAGGCGCCCGGTGCGCTCGGCATGACGCAGCCCGGCCACGATCAGGCCCGGCGGGGACCAG
>CAXTOE010000462.1:0-1728 GCA_964245685.1 uncultured Acetobacteraceae bacterium
CGCTAGAGCAGCACCGGTCGGCCGGCGTCGTCGCGCGCCGAGTCTCGTCCCTTGAACCGGGCCGCCCGCCGCGGCGCCCGCTGGAGATCGTGTGACATGACCGGATTGGGCTTCCTGGTGACGCTCGCGGTGCGCTACCTGCTGGTCGTGCTGTTCTTCCCGTTCAGCGCGCTGGACAAGATCCTGAACTTCAAGGGGGCGGTCGGCCAGGCGCAGGAGATGATCCCGTCGCGCGGCCCCGCCACCCTGATGCTGATGGCCGGCCTGTCGGTCGAGATCCTGATGCCGATCGGCATCCTGACCGGCATCGCCGACCGCTTGGCCGCCTTCATCATGGCCGGCTACTGCATGGTGACGGCCCTGCTGTGGAAGCGGTTCTGGGCCACCGGCGACTTCTGGGCCGGCAGCGAGAGCAAGGGGCGGGGCCTGTTCTGGGACTTCCTCAAGAACTTCTCGCTGGCCGGCGGCTTCCTGCTGATCAGCTTCGGCACCATGAGCCTCGCCAGCCTCGTCGCCGACCCGCTCTCCTCGACCCACCCCTACGCCGCCGCCTCGCACGCGCCCGCATTGCCCGATACGCCCTGACCGGGATGGCGATCACGCGGGCGGCGCTGGAGGCGCTGGATCGGGCCGATCCGCTGGCCCCGTTCCGTGACGAGTTCGCGCTGCCGGAGGGCATCGTCTATCTCGACGGCAACTCGCTGGGCGCGTTGCCGCGCGAGACGCCGGAGCGGGTCGCAGCGATGCTGCGCCAGGAATGGGGCGACGGGCTGATCCGCTCCTGGGACCGCGGCTGGATCGACCTGCCGCAGCGCCTGGGCGACCAGATCGGCCGTCTGCTGGGCGCGCCCCCCGGCACGGTGATCGCGTCGGACTCCACCTCGGTGAACCTGTTCAAGCTGCTCGCGGCCGCGTTGGCGCTGCGGCCAGGGCGGCGCGTGATCCTGTCCGAGCGCGGCAACTTCCCGACCGACCTCTACATCGCAGAGGGCCTGGTCGGGCTGCTCGGGGACCGGCATGCGCTGCGACTCGCCGAGCCGGACCGGATCACCGCGTCGCTCGACGCCGACGTCGCGGTGCTGATGCTGACCCACGTGAACTACCGCACCGGGGCGATGCACGACATGGCGGCCATCACCGCGGCGGCGCACGCGGCCGGCGCGCTGGTGCTGTGGGACTTGGCGCACTCCGCCGGCGCGGTGCCGGTGGACCTGACCGCGGCGGCGGCGGACCTCGCGGTCGGCTGCGGCTACAAGTTCCTGCACGGCGGCCCCGGTGCCCCGGCGTTCCTCTACGTGGCGCCGCGCTGGCAGGCCGAGGCGCGCTTCCCGCTCACCGGCTGGCTCGGCCACGCCGACCCGTTCGGCTTCCACGACGACTACCGGCCGGCTCCCGGCATCCGCAGCGCCACCGTCGGCACGCCCTCCATCCTGGCGATGACGGCGCTGCAGGTCGGTGTCGAGATCGTGCTGCGGGCGCCGATGCAGGCCGTGCGCGAGAAATCGTTGCGCCAGACCTCGATCCTGATTCGGCTGGCGGCGCAGCAATGCCCGGATGCTGGGCTGGACCTGGTCACGCCCACGGCGGAGGCGGCGCGCGGCAGCCAGGTCTGCTTCCGCCATCCCGAGGCCGGGGCGGTGATGCGTGCCCTGATCGGGCGCGGCGTGATCGGCGATTTCCGCGCGCCCGACCTCCTCCGCTTCGGCGTCACCCCGCTCACGCTGCGCT
>CAXTOE010000462.1:1738-2631 GCA_964245685.1 uncultured Acetobacteraceae bacterium
GCGCTACGCCGAGCTGTGGGACGCGATCGCGACGCTGCGCGACGTGCTGGCCGCGTGCGCGCCGCCGCGGCGCCTGGACAGCCGGCAGGGTCCGGACTAGTCGATCCGGAGCCCCTCGCAGCAAGGCTCGGCATCATGAGCGACACACCCCGCTTCGAACTGTTCGCGTACTGGCGCACCTCGGCGACCTATCGGGTGCGCGTGGCGCTCACCCTGAAGGGCCTCGCGGCGGAAGAGCGCTTCGTGAACATCGATGCCGGCGAGCATCGCGGCGCGGCATTCCTCAGGATCAACCCGCTCGGCGCGATCCCCGCCCTGATCGACCGCGAGGCGGCGCAGTCCTCGCCGATCACGCAGTCGCTCGCCATCCTGGAATATCTCGAGGAGATCCATCCGCAGGCGCCGATCCTGCCGAGGACCCCGGTCGAACGCGCCAGGGTGCGCTCGCTGGCGTCGATGCTGGCGGCCGATACGCACCCGCTCATCACGCCGCGGGTGATGAAGTACCTGACCGAGGAGGCGCATTTCGCGGCGGACGCCGCGCGGGCCTGGCGCGTCAACTGGTTCACGACCGGGCTGCAGGCGTTCGAGCAGCGCCTGGCGACCGAGGCGGATACCGGCACGTTCTGCCACGGCGACAGCATCACGATGGCCGATATCTGCCTCGCCAGCATCAAGATCGTGCTGCCGATCTTCAAGATCGAGGTGCCGGACACGCCGATCGTGGACCGGATCTTCGCCGCCTGCGAAGCGCACGACGCCTTTGCCAAGGCGGCGCCTTCGCGGCAGGTCGGCGCGCCGGCCTAGGAGGCTGGCAAGCGGGGGGGGGGAAGCCAAGGGCTCTGCCCTTGACCCGCTGGGGCCGCGGGCCTCAGACCCCGATTCCTTCTAGC
>CAXTOE010000463.1:0-2625 GCA_964245685.1 uncultured Acetobacteraceae bacterium
CCTCAGCTCGGGTGCAGCTCGCCGGCGCGGACGCTGTCGGCGGCGTTGGACAGCATACGCAGCATCGCCGCCTGGTCCATGGTCCGCGCGAGGACCCCGAGGGAGCCGCCGAGCAGGGCGGAGGCGATCGCCAGCGGCGGCAGCTCCTTGCTGATCATGTACTCGATCGCCTTGTCGACGACCGCGCCGGCGTGGCTGAGCTCGGCGGGCACGGAACCGTCCTGGCCCAGCGTCGGGTCGGGTGCGGCGTTCGACGGGGCGGTGTGGTCGATCTCGGGGCTCATGGTCGGTCCTCTCTCGGGGTCGCGCGGTGCGACGTCACGCCAGCACCGCGTCGACATGCTCTTCCTCGGCCTGCGCCGCCCACATCCGCGCGTACAGCCCGCCGGTCGCCAGCAGGCTGCGATGGGTGCCGCGCTCGGCGATGCGGCCGTCGTCGAGCACCAGGATCTCGTCGGCGTCGATCACGGTGGACAGGCGGTGCGCGATCACCAGGGTGGTGCGGTCGGCCGCCACCGTGCGCAGCGCGGCCTGTATCTCCTGCTCGGTGTGGGTGTCGAGCGCGCTGGTCGCCTCGTCGAGGATCAGGATGCGGGGATTCTTCAGGATGGTCCTGGCGATGGCGACGCGCTGCTTCTCGCCGCCCGACAGCTTCAGGCCGCGCTCGCCGACCCGGGTGTCGTAGCCGTCGGGCAGGCGCTGCACGAAGTCGTGCACCTGCGCCAGGCGGGCGGCGTGCTCGATCTCGGCCTGGCTGGCGCCGATCCGCCCGTAGCCGATGTTGTAGCGGATGGTGTCGTTGAACAGCACGGTGTCCTGCGGCACCACGCCGATCGCCGCACGCAGGCTGGCCTGGGCGTAGTCGCGCACGTCGCGCCCGTCCACCGTCACGCGGCCGTCCCAGACGTCGTAGAAGCGGAACAGCAGCCGGCTGATGGTCGACTTGCCGGCACCGGTAGGCCCGACGATGGCGACGCGGCCGCCGGCGGGGATCGAGAAGCTGATCCCGCGCAGGATCTCGCGATCCTCGCGGTAGCCGAACTGCACGGCCTCGAAGCGCAGCGTCGCCGCCGGCGCGTCCTCCAGCCGGGGCGGCAGGGGGGCGGCGTCGGCACGGTCGGAGACGTCCTGCGAGCGGCCGAGCAAGCGGAACATCTGTTCAAGGTCGACCACGCCCTGGCGCAGCGAGGCATAGACGAAGCCCAGGAAGTTGAGCGGCACGTAGAGCTGCATCAGGTAGGTGTTGATCAGCACGAAGCGGCCGACCGTCATGTGCCCCGCCGCCACCTCGCGCGCCGCCATCAGCATGACCACGGCGAGTGCCACCGCGATGATCGTGGCCTGCCCCAGGTTGAGCATGTTGAGCGAGACCTGGGTGCGCACCGCGGCGCGCTCGTAGCGCGCCTGGGCCTCGTCGTAGCGCCGCGCCTCGTGCCCCTCGTTGCCGAAATACTTGACCGTCTCGTAGTTCAGCAGGCTGTCGAGCGCCTTGCCGCTGGCCTCGTTGTCGATGTCGTTCATGCGGCGCCGGATGCCGATGCGCCAGCCGGTGAAGCCGACGGTGAAGCCGACATAGACCACCACGGTGACGAAGGTGGCGAGCGCGAAGCGCCAGTCGAACAGCCGCCAGATCACCACGGTGACCATCAGCGTCTCGATCAGCGTGGGGACGATGTTGAAGATGCCCAGGCGCAGGATCAGCTCGATCGCCGCGATGCCGCGCTCGATCGCCCGCGTCACGCCGCCGGTCTGCCGGTCGAGGTGGAAGCGCAGCGACAGCGCGTGCAGGTGCTGGAAGGTGCGCATCGCCACCACCCGGATCACCCGCTGCTTGACCGGCGCGAACACCGCGTCGCGCAGCTCGCCGAAGCCGCCGGAGGCGATGCGCAGCAGGCCGTAGCCGAGGATCAGCGACACCGGCACCACGACCACGTGAGACGGATCGTGTCGCGAGAGCGCGTCGACCGCGCGCGAGTAGACGTAGGGCACGTAGACCGTGGCGGCCTTGGCTGCCAGAAGCAGCAGCACGGCGCTGACCACGAGCAGGCGGCCGCGCAGGTCGCCGCGCGGCCAGAGATAGGGCAGCAGGCCGCTGACCGTCTCCAGGGCCGTCTGCCGGGAGAGGGAGGACGGTGATGCAGAGGGCATACCTGCGGATGTGGCACGTGCCATCCGGATTGCAAATGATTCTGCCCGGTGAGGCGGCGTGAGCCAGCTCGTCGACCAGGGCGATCTCGAGGGCTTTGCCCGCCACGTCGCAGCCTGCAACAACACGACGCTGCCGGGCGGGCGGCCCGCGCTGCGGGTGGAGGGCGCGCCGCTCGGCTGGATCGACCCGGCGCTGGCGCCGGCGCTGGCCGCGCACGGGCTGTCGCCGAATGCGGATGGCGGCTTCGACATCGCCGACGCCTCGGTGCTGGAGCCGCTCGCCGCGGCGCTGGCCGCGGACGGACATTTCCGCCATCGCGGCGAGGCCTTCGACATCCTGCCGGACCGGCATGGCGCCAGTCTCGGCCGGATCGACCGCGGCGCGCTGCCCGGCTTCGGGCTGGTGGCGGCGGGGGTGCATCTCAACGGCCTGGTGCGGCATCCGCGTGGCGCCGAAGCCGGGCCGCATCTCTGGGT
>CAXTOE010000464.1:0-699 GCA_964245685.1 uncultured Acetobacteraceae bacterium
ACGATGGCGTCGTCGACCACGAAGCCGGTGGCGATGGTCAGCGACATCAGCGACAAATTGTCGAGCGAGAAGCCGAGCAGGTACATCGCCGCCAGCGTGCCCACCAGCGACAGCGGCACCGACAGGCTCGGGATCAGCGTCGCCGGCAGGTTGCGCAGGAACAGGAAGATCACCAGCACCACCAGCGCCACCGACAGCATCAGCTCGAACTCGACGTCGGCGATGGAGGCGCGGATGGTGGTGGTGCGGTCGGTCAGCGGCGTGATGCGTATGCCGGCCGGCATCGAGGCCTCGAGGTCGGGCAGCACCGACTTGATGTCGTCGACCACGCCGATCACGTTCGCACCCGGCTGGCGCTGCACGTTGAGGATGATCGCGGGGCTGGTGTTGGACCAGGCGGCGAGCTGGGTGTTCTCCGGCCCCTCCACCACGGTCGCCACGTCGCCGAGACGGATCGGCGCGCCGTTCTGGTAGGCGATCACCTGGCTCGCCAGCTGCTCGGGTGCGGTGATCTGGCCGTCGATCTTGAGCTGCGAGGCGCGCAGTGGGCCGTCGAAGGTGCCGGTCGGCGAGTTGACGTTGACGTTGGCGATGGTGGTGCGCAGGTCGTCGATGCCCAGGCCACGCGCCGTCAGCGCCCGGGTGTTGACCTTGACCCGGATCGCGCGGCGGTTGCCTCCCGTCAGCGTCACCAGACCG
>CAXTOE010000464.1:709-2230 GCA_964245685.1 uncultured Acetobacteraceae bacterium
CCCTAGGGGCTGTCGACCGTCGTGATGCCGATGACGGACCGCACGTCCTCCAGCGACAACCCCATGGTGACGAGCTTGGCGGGGTCGATCTGGATGCGGATCGCGGGCTTCTGCTCGCCGCCGATCGTCACCTGTGAGACGCCGGCGATCTGGCTGATCTGCTGGGCGATCTTGGTGTCGGCGTTGTCGTCCACCTCGGTCAGCGGCAGCGTGTTCGAGGTGATGCCCAGCGTCAGGATCGGGCTGTCGGCGGGGTTGATCTTGGCGTAGATCGGCGGCGCCGGCAGGTCGGACGGCAGCAGCGAGTTGGACTGGTTGATCGCCGCCTGCACCTCCTGCTCGGCGACGTCGAGGCTCATGCTCAGCCCGAAGCGCAGCGTGATCACCGAGGCGCCGCCCGAGGAGCGCGAGGTCATCTGGTCGAGCCCCGGCATCTGGCCGAGCTGGGTTTCCAGCGGCGCCGTCACCGCGGTCGCCATCACCTCCGGCCCGGCGCCGGGATAGAAGGTCTGCACCTGTATGGTCGGATACTCGACCTGCGGCAGTGCCGAGATCGGCAGGAACTGGTAGCCGAGCAGGCCCGCCAGCAGGATGGCGAGCATAAGCAGCGTGGTCGCGACCGGACGCTCGATGAAGATGCGCGAGATCAAGACTGCTACTCGGCGGCCTGGTCCGGGCGATGGCGATGGCGGTGCGGCTTGGTCGCCGCGGGATCGGTCTGCCCCTGCTGTGCCGCGGTCGGGATCATCACCTTGGAGCCGTCGCGCAGGTGCTCGGTGCCGTCGGTGACGACGCGCTCGCCCGCGGCGAGGCCGCTGGCGACCACGGTATCGGTCGCCGAGGCGGCGCCGGTGGTGACGGTGCGCACCGCGACCGTGCCGTCCGCCTTGATCACGTAGACGAACTGCCCCTGCGGTCCGGTCTGCACCGCGCTGGACGGCACCAGCACGGCGCCGTGCACGGTGTCCACCAGCAGCCGGGCATTGACGAACTGATTGGGGAACAGGCGGTCGTCGGCGTTGTCGAACACCGCGCGCAGCTTCACCGTGCCGGTGGTGGTGTCGACGACGTTGTCGAGCACCGCGACGTGGCCGCTGGCGACGTGGGTGGTGTTGGTGCGGTCATAGGCCTCCACCGGCAGCACGGCGCCGGCGCGCAGCCGCGCGCTGAGCGTGTCGAGGCTGTCCTCGGGCACCGAGAAGATCACCGAGATCGGGTGCAGCATGGTCAGCACCACCAGCCCGTTGGTCAGGCCCTGGGTGATGTAGTTGCCGGCATCGACCTGCCGCAGCCCGACCCGCCCGTCCACGGGTGCCGTGATGTGGCAGTACGCGATGTTCAGCGTGGCGCTGTCGATCTGCGCCTGGTCGGTGCGCACCGTGCCCTCGTCCTGGCCGACCTGGTAGACCTGGTCGTCCACCTGCTGCTTGGCGATGCTGTGCTGGCGCAGCAGCCCCTGGTAGCGGGCGAGGTCGACGCGCGCCTGGTTCAGCGCCGCGGTGTCGCGGGCGAGCTGGCCGA
>CAXTOE010000464.1:2240-2601 GCA_964245685.1 uncultured Acetobacteraceae bacterium
GTCGCGGGTCGCCTGATACGGCCGCGGGTCGATCAGGGCGAGCTGGTCGCCGCGATGCACCTCCTGGCCCTCCTGGAAATTCACCTGCAGCAGGTAGCCGGAGATCTGCGACTGCACGGTGACGGTGGCGAGCGAGGTGACGGTGCCGAGCTCGGTCAGGATCAGCGGCATGTCGCCGGTGCGGGCGG
This sequence comes from uncultured Acetobacteraceae bacterium, assembly GCA_964245685.1. Lineage (GTDB taxonomy): Bacteria > Pseudomonadota > Alphaproteobacteria > Acetobacterales > Acetobacteraceae > Lichenicoccus. The sequence goes on from CAXTOE010000464.1 coordinate 2,429, forward strand.
CGCCGGCGGTCACCGGCTGCACCGCGTCGGCGCCGGCGGCGGCGCGATGACGTCCGCCTCCGGGTGCCGCAGGCTTGGGATGCGGACGCAGCAGCGCCCAGCCGATCGCGGCCACCGCCAGCAACAGGACGATCCAGGGCAGCAACCGGCGACGCCGGCGCGCGCCCGCAGGC
>CAXTOE010000465.1:0-1226 GCA_964245685.1 uncultured Acetobacteraceae bacterium
GTAGATGGTGACCAGATGGAAGCAGGCGTAGGTCGCGAGCGGCACGAAGGCGCCGCGGATCACGTCGCCGGCGTGGCCGAGCTCGCGATGCAGGTCGGCGGCGTTCAGCCAGTTCCCGGCCTCGTCCGGCGCGATGCACAGCATGCCCTGTAGCGATAGCAGCGCCGCCTCCGCCGCTCCGGCGCTGCGGCGACGCTACACCAGGTTGCGCTGCAGGCGCAGCAGCACGTCGCGGCTGCGCATCGGCCGGAGCATGCCGGCGGCCAGCGGCGTGTCCGCGCCGGCCGCTCGGCAGGCCCGTCCGACGCAGGTGCCGCGAGTGCGACCAGGAAGTGGCCCGGGAAGTCGATCCCGTGCCCGTCCCAGCCGGCGGCGCGGATGCAGTGCAGCCACAGGATGCCGAGCGCCACCGGCAGCCCGCGGCGCCGCTCGATGACGCGGATCAGGTTGGCGTTGTCGAGGTCGTCGTAGGTCTCGCTGTCGCCGCGATAGCCGAAGCGGGCGTGGATCAGCCCGGCGAGCGCACCGACCCGTGCCTCGGCGCTGCGGCCCGAGAGCACGGCGCCGATCCCGGCCGCCTCGCGCGCGAGCTCGGAGAGATGCGCCGACGCCGCGTGCCAGTCGGCGAGCGGCGAGTCGAGCCGTGCCAGCTGCAGCGCCGCGATGGCCGGGTCGATCTCGATGTCGGGCAGCAGCCCGATCGCGTCCAGCGCCTGCCAGGGCTCGGCCAAGCTCGCCTCCTACGCCGCGCTCATCCGGGCAGCAGCTTACCCGGGTTGAACAGCCCGCGCGGATCGAGTGCGTGCTTGATCCGGCGCATGGCCTCCAGCTCGGCGCCGCCGCGCCAATCCTCCATCATGTAGGTCTTGAGCCGTCCGACGCCATGCTCGGCCGAGAACGAGCCGTCGAGCGTGCGCACCACCGCGCAGACCGCGTCCATCAGCTCGTGGTCGCGGGCGAGGAAGGCGGCTCGCGGCATCGCCTCGGGCTGCACCAGGTTGAAGTGGATATTGCCGTCGCCGAGATGCCCGAACGGCACCACGCGTATCCCCGGCATCAGCGCCCGGCACGCCTCGCCGGCCAGCCGGATCAGCTCCGGCACCCGGGAGACCGGCACCGAGACATCGTTCTTGACGCTGCCGCCGGCGCGCTTCTGCGCCTCCGCGTGCTCCTCGCGCAGGCGCCAGATCGCGGACACCCGATCGATTTCCTCGCCAACCGGATCC
>CAXTOE010000465.1:1236-2590 GCA_964245685.1 uncultured Acetobacteraceae bacterium
GGCGCCAGATCGCGTCGCGTTGCGCGCCGCTCTCGGCGATCACCGCGTCCAGCACGGTGCCGTCCTCCAGCGCCTCGGCGAGCACGGTCTCCATCAGGGTGCGCAGGTCCGCCGCCTCGCGCGCGGTGGCGAGCTCGACCAGCACGTAGTCCGGCGCCGGCTCGGCGAGCGGCAGCACGGCGCCGTCGATCAGGCCGGTCACCATCGCCATGCTGGCGCCGGACATGAACTCGAAGGCCTGGATCGCCGAAGGGTCGGCGGCGCGGAAGCGGGTGAACAGGGCGAGTGCCGCCTCGGGCGAGGGCAGGCTGCACAGCGCCACCTCGATCGTGCGCGGCAGCGGTGCGAGCTGCAGGATCGCCGCGGTGATGACGCCGAGCGTGCCCTCGGAGCCGACCAGCAGATGGCGCAGCGCGTAGCCGGTGTTGTCCTTGCGCAGCCGCCGCATGCCGTGCAGCACGCTGCCGTCCGGCAGCACCGCCTCGATGCCGAGCAGCAGCTCGCGCGCGTTGCCGTAGCGCACGGTGTTGTTGCCGCCGGCGTTGGTGGCGAGCACGCCGCCGATCTGTGCCGAGCCCTCTGAGGCGATGGAGAGCGGCAGCTTGCACCCGGCCGCGGCGGCCGCGTCCTGCGCCGCCTTCAGGGTGACGCCGGCCTCGACCGAAAGGGTCATGTCGATCGGGTCGACGCCGCGGATGCGGTTCAGGCGGGAGAGGTTGAGGATGACCTCGCTGCCGTCGTCGTGCACCGCCGCACCGCCGACCATGCTGGTGTTGCCGCCCTGGGGTACCAGGCGTACGCCGTGTCGGACGCAGAGCCGGACCGCGTCGGCCACCGCCTCGGTGTCGGCGGGGCGAATCACCGCCAGCGCGCGGCCGTGATACAGGCCGCGCCAGTCCTGGCAGTAGGCGTCGGTGTCGGCGTGCCCGGTCAGCACGCCGGGCTCGCCAAGTCGGCGTCGCAGCGCCTCGATCAGGCTGGCATCGTCGGACACGGGATCTGGCATCGGCGAGAGGTCTGGCATCGGCAAGAGGTCTGGCATCGGAATGTACGGCCTGCTTCGGGGCCCAGCGTCAGGGCGAGGTGAGGTAGCGCGAGTTGTCGCCGTGCGGCGGCGGCGATACGGCGTGGATCACCGAGGCGCCGGCGATGCCCAGCAGCACGCCGCAGATCAGGCACAGCGCCATCAGGATCCGTTTCGGTCGGTTGTCGGCGCTGACCCGGAGCAGCGCCTGCTGCGCTTCGGCGCGCGCCTGGCGGGTGATGTGCAGCTCCGAACGCAGCGCCTCGTTGCGCGCGGTGGCGCCGCGCAGGTCGAGGTCGAGCTTGTTGATGTCCGCGGTCAGCTGCGAGA
>CAXTOE010000466.1:0-2587 GCA_964245685.1 uncultured Acetobacteraceae bacterium
TTACCGAGCTCGCCGACATGCTGCGCCACGAGCACGGCGCGTCGTTCGCTCGGAGCACGATCTGGCGCTTCCTTGCCCGGCAGGGGCGCACCTTCAAAAAAAACCGCACATGCCAGCGAGCAGGGTCGGCCCGACGTCGCGGCACGGCGGCTGGCTTGGTTCGAGGCGCAGCCTGACCTCGATCCGGAGCGCCTGATCTTCATCGACGAAACCGGAGCCTCGACGAAGATGGCGCGCCTGCGTGGACGGGCACCACGCGGGCAACGCTGCCACGCTCCCGTGCCGCATGGGCACTGGCTGACGACCACTTTCACCGGCGCACTGCGGCTGTCGGGTCTGACGGCGCCGATGCTGCTCGACGGTCCGATGAACCGCGATGCCTTCGAGGCCTACGTCGAACAGGTCCTCACGCCGACGCTCCGGCCAGGCGACGTGGTGATCCTCGACAACCTGCCCGCGCATCGCAGCGCCAGCGTCCGCACCGCGATCGAAGCGGGAGGCGCCACGCTCCGCTTCCTGCCGCCCTACTCACCAGACTTGAACCCCATCGAGAACGCCTTCGCCAAGCTCAAGGCCATCCTCCGCAAGACCGCCGCGCGCACCCTCGACGACCTCTGGAATGCCGTCCGCGACGCACTCCCAACCTTCTCGCCAGCCGAATGCACCAACTACTTTAGCGCAGCAGGATACGAGCCGGGATGAATGGAATCTGCGCTAGCAGGCGGCCGAGGGATCGGGGTCTGGGGCCGCCGGCCCCGGTGGGTCAAGGCCAACGCGCTTGCCTGCCCTTCCCAGCACGCGACAGACGAGGCGCGGCATGAGCAGCGACACTCCCGGCCACGACTTCCTGCTGCCGCGCCTGACCGAGCTGGTGCGGCAGGCCGAGGCGAACGGCATCGGCCGCGAGGTGGCGGTCGCGGTGCTCACCGACCTGATCACCGGGCCTCAGTTCAACGATGCGCTGCCCGATCCGGCCGCCGACTCCGAGCCGCGCCCGGCCCACGACCCGGGTCCGAGCGACGAGGCGCTGCTGGTCAGGCAGAAGATCGACCTGATCGAGCAGGTCGTGGAGCCACGAGGGATCATCTGAGGCAGCACCGTCCGGTCCTGGCGGAAGATGCGGCCGGCCAGGACCGGACCCATCTCCCGCCCGTGGGTGGCTCCCCTCAGTGCAGGCCGACCTGCAGCGTCAGCAGGCCGATCAGCAGCCGGGTGGCGTCGAGGGTGCCGGTGCCGGCGGCATTGTCGTAGCCGGCGATGGCGTCGTAGCCCCAGTTATCGCCCAGCGCGATGTCCGTGGTGGCGAGGTTGCCGAGCTGGTAGATCGCCGGGTTGATCTGGCCGACGCGGCCGCCCAGCGCCTGGACGAACAGCGCGTTCACGCCGTTGAGCTGCGGCGCCACGAAGCTGGTGCCGCCGTAGAAGTTCGAGACCGCCCCCTCCTCGATGTACTGGTAGCCCGACTCGGGATCGGCGTTGGTGGAGATGTCGGGCAGGTTGCGGCCGGTGAAGTTGGCCGGCAGCACGTACTGCACGACGTTGCCCGAGCCGGTGTTCTCGGTGAGGTTCTGGTCGGACTTCGTCGAGGTGATGCCCTTGGTGTCGCCCTGATACCAGGGCAGCGCCCAGTACGAGCTGACCCCGCCGCCGCCGCCGGTCGAGAACACGTCCGGCACCCCGATCACCGATGCCTTGCCCTGCGCCGCCGCCTCGTTGGAGATGTAGTCCCAGCCCCAGGCCTGCTCCTTGGCGACGGTCAGCAGGATGCCGCTGCTGAGCGTCATCGAGAACGGCAGCGTGGTGCCGCCGGCCGCGGTGACCAGCGGGTCGCTGGAGGGATGGTCGACGCTGAACGGCGCGCTGCACACCGGCGTGCTGGGGCTGGGGGTGCCGAACGGCGAGCAGATGTCGCGCACGGTGTCGAACGAGCCGGAGTCGCCGGCGGCGATGAACACCGTCTGGCCCTGCAGCGCCATCTCGAGGAAGGCGTCGTGGAACGCCTCCAGCAGGAAGCTGTCGCCGGTGGTCTGCGTCGCCTGGTTGTAGAAGAACTCGAGCTCCGGCTGACCCCAGCTCGACGAGATGGTGTCGGCGATGTTCTCGGAGGCCGCCGCCTCGAAGCCGTTGATGAAGTTGGCGTTGCTGATGTTCGGCGCGATGTAGACGCGTACGTCGGCGTCCGGTGCGATCGAGCCGGACTCCTCGACGTCGAGGTCGGTCTCGCCCTCGCCGTCGGCGTTGTTGCTGCTCGCGGTCTCGCCACCATCCACGTTCACCTTGGTGATCCGCGACGACGAGACGTGCAGGCCGATCTGGCTCCAGAACAGGAAGGCGTCGGAGGGCTTGAAGTCGTTCAGCGTCACGATGCCGATCGTGCTGCCGCGGCCGGTGATGCCGAGCTGGGAGAGCGGCGTCACGTCGTAGAACTTCTCGAAATCGGCCGGCAGGTAGTTGCCCGGCGTGCCGCCGACCAGGCTGCCGGCGACGGCGCGCGGCGCGGCGGCGGCGGCGCCGAGGGCGGCCGCCACGTGACGCGGCGTGGCGTGGGTGGCGGTGTCGAGGCCGCCGATGCCGGCCGTGACGCCGG
>CAXTOE010000467.1:0-2582 GCA_964245685.1 uncultured Acetobacteraceae bacterium
CCTGCAGAGCGTGCATGCGGCCGATGCCGGCAGGGTGATCAACCCCGCGCAATGTCGCGGGCAGGTCGAGGGCGGCGTGGCGCAGGCGATCGGTGCCGCGCTGATGGAGCAGGTGCTGATCGACGCCGACGGCGCCGTCGCCAACCCCTCGTTCCGAGACTACCACGTACCGCGCTTCGCCGACCTGCCGCGCACCGAGGTGCTGTTCGCAGACACGGTGGACCGGCTGGGACCGTTCGGCGCCAAGTCGATGAGCGAGAGCCCGTTCAACCCGGTGGCGGCGGCGCTTGGCAACGCCATCGCCGACGCCACCGGCGTGCGCCTGCGCGCGACCCCGTTCCGTCCCGACCTCCTGCACGCGGCGCTCTCGAAGGCGGACCTGTCCTTCCGCTGAGATCGTCCGCTGACCCACCGACCAGAGACGTGCCGAAGACGCCGGCCGATCCTGCCGGATCGTGAGGCTACGCCGCCGGCTCCGCGCTCGCCTGCAGCACGGCGTCCTCGTGCCGGATGATGCGCCGTCCCAGTTTCAGCGCCAGGTAGTACTCGTCCTCGCGCACGTGATGCATGATCGCATCGAGGATGATGACCGCGGACGCCGACGTCGTCGCCTCGCGGAACATCGCGATCAGGGCATCGAGTTCCGACAGGGCGATGGCACGTTCCGCCTCCGTGCCGACATAGGCATTCTGCAGGGCGTAGTAGATCCGGCGCGCGGGGCTCCTGGCATCCTGGGGGGCCATGATCTGCTTGCCGAACAGGAAGCGCGCGCGAGAGGCCAGTTCGATGCGGCTCTTGCTGCGGAACCGGATCGAGGCTCCGTTGATCACCATCATCTCGCCTGGCTTTAGCTCCAGAACCAGATTCGCCATATGCCCGCCCGATCGGTTCCTCGCGCCTCGGAGCGGCGCAAGATCAGCCTCCAGAATGACAGGCCGGACTTAATGCGGCGTAAAGATGCCGGAGACGACGCGTACAGGCGATGATGCTTACAGGTATTGCGCCAGGTTGAGGGTCTTCATGTCCGCGATCAGGGTATAGCTCGCGGTCAGCTGATCCTGTACCGCGACCTGCTGCGTACGGGTGGTCGTCGGATCGCTGTCCTTGGCGGCGCCGAGCTGGCTCTGCAGCGCGTCGTTCATGTCCGACAGGTTGCTGCTCGTGGACGCAGCGGCGTCCTGCAGGGTTCCCACGGCGGCGGTGAGCCCCGCCAGCCCCTGCGTGACGCTGCCCATCTGGCTCGAGGTGTCGGCGATCAGCGACTGGAAGCCGGCACTGCTGCTGTCCGCTGCCGACAGCCCGGCGACCGTGGCGAGGCTGCGGATCAGGTCCCGTATCGCCGAGCCGGTGCTCGATGGACCGGCTGCCCCGCCCTGGGTCGCGACGATCCCGGTGGCGGCGAATTGATCCTGTCCCACCTGTACCTGCGGCACCAGGCCGCTCGCCGCCTCGGCGCTCGTGGAGAGCTGCGACGAGAACACGCTGTTCCCGGCACTGTTGTCGGAAGCGGCGCCCAGTGTGGCGGCCTCGGTCGCGGCAGCACCCGCGGTGCCGACCTGCGACACCGCGCTCATGATGCTCGAGACCAGGCTGCTCGATGCCAGATCCGACGTGCTCACCGGCGCCTGGTCGGAGGCCGTTCCGGCGAACACGTAGCTGCCGCCGTTCTGCGTGTTGAGCAGCGAAGTGAGCTCCGTCAGCTGCTGGCTCGCCTGCGTGGATGCGGTCGAGACCGCGCTGGTCGAGACGTTGCCCTGCAGGCTGAGCAGGGTGCTCTGCAGGCTGTCGGCGATCGAGGTGATGCTGGTCAGGGCGGTCTGCGTCGCCGTCAGCTTGGTCTGTGTCTGGGTGACGTTGGCCTGCCAGGCAGTGGTGGCGCTGATCTGCGGCTCGAGGCTGATCGCCTCGTAGGCTTGGTCGCCCAGCCCGGCATAGCTGTCGGACTCGATGCCGCTGCTCAGCTCGGCGGTCAGCGTGTCGTTCTGCGCGCTGAGCTTGTCGACGCCGCGCAGCAGCGTTGTCATGGTCCCCAGGCCGCCTATGGCTCCCGACATGGTGCTGTTCCTCAGGTGATGTCGGTGAGAAGGTCGCTGAACATGGTCTCGATCGCCGAGACCACCTTGGCGTTCGCCTCGTACGCATTCTGCAACGCGACGACGTTGGCCATCTGGTCGTCCACCGACACGCCGGAGCTGCTGGCGAGGTTGCCCTGCAGCGTGGTCTGGATGTCGGTCTGCGTCGTCTGCTGGGTCGTCGCGTCCGAGATGGTCTGCGCCTGGCTGGCGGTGAGCGTGGTCGCGAGCGTGGCGAGGTTGCCACTCCCCGCATAGGGAGCCGAGAGGGTGCCGCCGGCGCCCAGGCCGGTGCTCGTCACCGCGGGTTGCGGGACGCCCGCCGTGATGTCGGTGCCGAGGGTGTTGGTCAGCACGCGGGAGATCAGCGTGGTGAAGCCGACCGGTCCGCCGCTCGGGTTCGGCGTGAACGCGGAGGCTCCGGTGGTGACCGCTCCCGCGACCGGCAGCGCGCCGGCGGTCGGGTCCTGGATCGCCGTGGTCCCGTCGCGGACCAGTGCGGGGTCGGAG
>CAXTOE010000468.1:0-2570 GCA_964245685.1 uncultured Acetobacteraceae bacterium
CCTATCCGCAGCACGCCGACAACCCGGTGCACCGCCTGCTGGGCATCCTGTCGACCGTGACCGGGAGGGTCCTCGACGAGGGCAGCGACTGGTTCGAGCCCTCGAGGCTGCAGGTCACCAGCATCGATGTCGGCAACCGGGCGACCAATCTGATTCCGGCGCGCGCGGAGGCGCGCCTGAACATACGCTTCAACGACCGCCACAGCGGCGCGTCGCTCGCCGAGTGGCTGCGGCAGAGCTGTGCCGCGCACGCGCCCACCTGTGAGCCCGAGCTGCGCATCAGCGGCGAGGCGTTCCTTACCGAACCAGGACCCTACGTCACGGCGCTGCGCCGGGCCGTCGCCGCACAGACCGGCCTCACTCCGGCACTCGATACCGGCGGGGGCACCTCGGACGCCCGCTTCATCGCCCGCTACTGTCCGGTCGCGGAATTCGGGCTGGTAGGTGCCAGCATGCATAAGGCCGACGAACACGTGACGCTGTCCGATCTCCATCGCCTCACCTCGATCTATCGCGCGTTCCTGGCCGGAGTGCCGGCATGAAGTCGCCGATGCAGCGGCGCGGGCCGAAGCGGGCCGGCGGCGGACCAGCGCTGGGCGGCGTGGTCCAGGGGCTGCTGCTGGTCGCGCGCGGCCGCCGCGAAGGGCTGGACTGCTTCGGCGCCACCCCCGATGCGGTTCTCTCCGCACTCGCTCCGGCGCTCGCGTTCCTGCTGGTCGGCGGCCTGCTGATGCTGCTGCGCGAGCCGAGTGCCGTCGGCAGCACCCTGGTGCTGCTGTCGTTCTGCGTGCTGCTGCTGCCGCCGGTGCTGTCGCATGCACTGGCCGGAAGCTGGCAGCGCGGCGCGCTCTGGCTGCGCTACGCCACCGCGGCGCTGTGGTGCGGCTGGCTGGTGATCTTCGCAGCCTACCTGCCGGCGATGCTGCTGGTGCTGCAGCAGCTCGGCGTGCCGGCGGCGCTGGCGGAGGCGGCGCTGCTGGTCCTGGTCACCGGCTACTGGCTCTGGCTGCACTGGTTCCTGGCCTGGCGCGGGCTGGCGCTCAGCTGGACGCGCGCGGCGATCCTGGTGGGCGCGGTGATCGTGGCGACCGCGCTGCTGTGCGGCGTGGCACAGCTGCTGCCGCCGCATGTCGGCATGATGCTGGCGCTGAAGTAGCGCCTCACGCGGCGAACGGGTCCTCGGGATACGCCACCGCGATCAGGCACAGGCCGTAGGGCGGCGCGGTCGGGCCGGCGGCGCGTCGGTCGCGAGCGGCCAGCGCCTCGGCCACTTGATCGCCGCTCCAGCGTCCATCTCCCACCAGCTTCAGCGTGCCGGTCAGGTTGCGCACCTGATGGTGCAGGAACGAGCGCGCCTCGGCCTCGATGCTGACGATCTCGCCCTGGCTCGTCACCTCCAGACGGTCGAGTGTCCGCCACGGGCTGTCGGCCTGGCAGGAAGCCGCACGAAACGAGCTGAAATCGTGCCTGCCGACCAGACGCTGTGCCGCCTCGTGCATCGCCGCCACGTCGAGCGCCTGCTTGACGTGCCAGACCTGCCCGGACAGCAGGGCGGCCCGCGCCGGGCGGTTGAGGATGCGGTAGCGATAGCAGCGTCGGATCGCCGAGAAGCGCGCGTTCCAGTCCGGACCGACATGCGCCGCATCGGTCACCACGACCGGATCCGGCTTGAGGTGGAAGTTCAGGGCGTCGCGCAGGCCGCTCCGCGACAGCCGCGACGAGATCGCGTGCGGCAGGTCGAGGCAGGCGACCTGTCCCGCCGCGTGGACGCCGGCATCGGTACGGCCGGCGACGACGCACTGCACCGGATGGCCGCCGGCGAGCCGACAGGCGGCGTGCTCCAGCACAGACTGCACCGAGCGGCCGTTCGCCTGTCGCTGCCAGCCGACGAAGGGCGCCCCGTCATACTCCAGCCTGAGCGCCCAGCGCTGCATCGCGTCACCCAAGCACGCGACCCGGCGCCACCGCATGTCCCCGCAGGAAGGCGTCCGCATCGAGCGGGACGCGCCCGGCGAGCTGCAGCCGAGTCACGCGGAGGGCGCCCTGGCCGCAGGCGACGCGCAGCCGCCGGTCGAGCACCGTGCCCGGCGCCGCGCCATCGACCGGGTCCGGCTCCGGTACCGCCGAGACGATCTTCAGCGTCTCGTCATCGAGGCGGGTGAAGGCGCCGGGCCAGGGATGCATCGCCCGGATGCGACGATCCAGCGCCGACGCCGGCTGCGACCAGTCGAGCCGGCCATCCTCGCGCGACAGTTTGGGCGCGTAGGTCGCCCCGGCCTCGGGCTGCGGACGCGGTGCCGGCCGCCGATCCAGCGCGTCGAGGATCAGCCGCGCACCGAGCGGGGCGAGCGCGTCGTGCAGGCTGGCGCCGGTGCTGTCGGCCGCCAGCGGCACCGCCTCGGCGCACAGCATCGGTCCGGTATCGAGCCCCTCCTCCATCTGCATGATGGTGACGCCGGACTCCGTGTCGCCGGCAAGGATCGCGGCCTGTATGGGCGCGGCGCCACGCCAGCGCGGCAGCAGGCTGGCATGGATGTTCAGGCAGCCGCGACGCGGTGCCGCCAGCATGG
>CAXTOE010000469.1:0-2539 GCA_964245685.1 uncultured Acetobacteraceae bacterium
CGTTTACGATCGCCGACCCCAAGGACGCCGGAAGCCTCGACGTCGTCGGCCTCGTCCGCGGGCTCCTCGAGCTCCGCCGTCTCGACGAGCCCGTGCGTGATCACGCCGTTGGCGGGCAGGAAGCGTTCGGCGGCGACCTCGGAGACCGGCATGGTGACCGGCTGGCCGGGGGCAGGGGCGGCGAGTTGCGGCCGGACCTTCTCGATGCGCGACTGCGGCGGGATCAGGCTGTCATCGACCGCCAGCGTGATTGTCATGCGATGCCGCTGCTCGATCTCGGCCAGCCAGACGCGCTTGTGGTTGAGCACGTAGAGTGCGACGGCGCTCGCGACGTAGACCACGATCTCGGCGGCCCGCTGCTTGGCGCCCTCCTCCTCGATGGCGCGGAGCACGTGCAGGGCGGCGCTGTCGGTGCCGCGCACGAAGCCGGTGCCGGCGCAGTGCGGGCAGGCGACGAAGGAGCTCTCAGCGATCGAGGGCCGCAGGCGCTGGCGCGACATCTCCATCAGGCCGAAGGCGCTGATCTGGCCGACCTGGATGCGGGCGCGGTCGTTGCGCAGCGCGTCCTTGAGGCGGCGCTCGACCATGGCGTTGTGGCGCCGCGCCTCCATGTCGATGAAGTCGATCACGATCAGCCCGGCGAGGTCGCGCAGCCGCAGCTGCCGCGCCACCTCGTCGGCGGCTTCCAGGTTGGTGCGCAGGGCGGTCTCCTCGATGCCGCGCTCGCGGGTGGAGCGGCCCGAGTTGACGTCGATCGCGACCAGCGCCTCGGTCTGGTTGATCACCAGGTAGCCGCCGGAGCGCAGCTGCACGGTCGGCTGCAGCATGGCGTCGAGATGGTGCTCGACCTGGTAGTACGAGAACAGCGGCTGGCCGTGGTCGCGCCAGAGCTGGACCTTCTGCGCGTTGGCCGGCATCAGGTTGCGCATGAACTCGCGCGCGGCCTTCCAGCCGGCCTCGCCGTCGACCGCGATCTCCTCGATGTCGCGTGTGTAGACGTCGCGGATCGCCCGCTTGATCAGGTTGGCTTCCTCGTAGATCAGCGCCGGCGCCATCGCGCGCAGCGTCTGCTCGCGCACGTCGTCCCACAGGCGAAGCAGGTACTCGCAGTCGCGCATGATCTCCGGCCGCGGACGCTGCGCGCCGGCGGTGCGGATGATCATCGCCATGCCGCGCGGGATGTCGAGCGCGGCGGTGATCTCCTTCAGGCGCTTGCGGTCGGAGGCCGAGGTGATCTTGCGCGACACGCCGCCACCGCGCAGCGAGTTCGGCATCAGCACGCAGAAGCGGCCGGCGAGCGAGATGTAGGTGGTCAGCGCCGCACCCTTGTTGCCGCGCTCCTCCTTGACGACCTGGATCAGCAGGATCTGCCGACGGCGTATCACCTCCTGGATCTTGTAGTGACGCAGGAAGCGCGTGCTCTGCGACGCCGGACGACCGTCGTCGCCGCCATCGGACTCACCGCCCAGGGTCTCGGGCACGGCGTCCGCCTGCCCGGACTGCTCCCGTGATCCGCCGTCCGAGCTCCGTCCGTCCGCATCCTGCGCGTCCGGCGCGTGATCGTTCGCGGGCTCCGGCTGGGTGAAGTCGGTGCGGTCGATCGGCGATAGCTCGCGGGCGCCGTATGACATCGCCAGCGCCGGGTCGCGCTCGACGTCGTCGGGCTGCGCTTCAGGCCCGTCGCCCTCGTCCGCCGGATCGCCCTCGTCCGGCGCCTCCATCGTCGGCTCGCGCGACTCCTCCCGCGCCTCGTCTGCGCGGGCCTCCTCCTCCTGGAGCGCGATCAGCCGCTCGCGGTCGGCGATCGGGATCTGGTAGTAGTCGGGGTGGATCTCGCTGAAGGCGAGGAAGCCGTGGCGGTTGCCGCCATACTCGACGAAGGCGGCCTGCAGGCTCGGCTCGACCCGGACGACCTTGGCGAGGTAGATGTTGCCCTTGAGCTGCTTCTTCGCCGATGTCTCGACGTCGTAATCTTCGAGTCGGTTACCGTCCAGCACGACGACGCGGGTTTCTTCCCCGTGCGTCGTGTCGATCAGCATGCGTTTGGTCATGGAAAGGAAAACTCCGATGGACCGCGAGGGCGCCTCTGCCAGGCCGATCAGGGCTGGCGAGACCGCACCGGGCGGCGGAATGGTATGGAGAAGGCTGTGTGGACCCGCCCGTCCCGTGCCACGATCTCCGTCCCGGCACGGGCGACCCACGGCGACCGGACGGACCGGGTGCGCGTGGTGTGCCGCTGGTCGAGAGGCTCGGGCTGACGGTCATCGGGGTCCTGTCTGGTCGGCGTCGCCATGCTCCGGATCAGCATCGCGGCCGAACCAGATGACGCGGCATCCGCGTGCGCATCCCGTCCCGCACCGGGGCTTTATCTCGGACGGATGTCTCGAAAAAGCTTGGCTCGCGTTGCCTGCGGACGACAACATGCCGGACGGCGCGGAATCGCCCCATCACGATTCAACACTGTGACGCAAGACATGATGCTCCGCAAGCGGCATGTATCTCCGTCGCGTGACTTGCGGTAGGGTCTGCCGTGCTTGGA
>CAXTOE010000470.1:0-328 GCA_964245685.1 uncultured Acetobacteraceae bacterium
GCGATATACTTGTTCGCCGTGACGCGACTGACGGTGCTCTCGTGCATCTCCACCGCCTCGGCGATGTCGCGCAGGATCAGCGGTCGCAGGTGTCCCACGCCTCGGGCGAGGAAGCCTTCCTGACGCCGCATCACCTCGCCGGCCACCTTCAGGATGGTCTGGGCGCGCTGCTGCAGCGACTTCACCAGCCAGTTGGCGCTGGCCAGCTTCTCGGCCAGGAACAGCCGCTCCGCGCGGCCGGCGCGCAAGGAGACGCGGGCATGGAACGCCTCGCTGACCAGCAGCCGCGGCAACGTGTCCGGGTTGAGCTCCAGGATCCAGTCGCCGT
>CAXTOE010000470.1:338-2538 GCA_964245685.1 uncultured Acetobacteraceae bacterium
CGGCGGGTTTCGGATCGAGCGCGCGGATCTCGGCGATCATCTCCGCCAGGTCCTCGGCATCGACGCCGCACAGCGCCTGCAGCCGCTTGTGCTCGCGCCGCGCCAGCAGGTCGAGATGGTCGAGCAGCAGCTGCATCGCCGGATCCAGCCGGTCGCGCTCGGCGAGCTGCGCCGCGAGGCACCCGCGCAGGTCGCGGGCGAACAGCCCGATCGGGTCGAAGCGCATCATCCGCGCCCGCACCGCCGCCACCCGCTCCACCGAGGCACCCAACGCGGTGGCCAGCACGCTATCCTCGACCGCGACGCGTCCGGCCGGGCAGAGCAGCGCGATCAGGTGCGCGCCGATCAGGCGGTCGGCATGCTCGGTGAAGCTCAGCCGCAGCTGCTCGCCGAGATGCTCGCGCAGGCTGCGCGGCTGCTGGGCGACGTTCTCGATGAAGGGACCGCCATCGCCCGTCGCACCGGCGGAGCCGCCCGGCAGGCGGCCGCCGTACTCCACCCCGGCATGATCCGCCCCGGATGCGGCATCCGGGGCGTCGCCACCCTCGTAGCCGGCGCCGTCGAACTGCTCGGCATAGTCGGTGTCGAGCGGCCCGGCGCCGTGGTCGGGCAGGGTGGCGGCGGCGACCAGCAGGTCGGTGCCGACGGTCGTGCCGCTATCGGCGAGCGGGCGCTGATCGAGGGCCGGCCGCTCGAGGGTGGTCTCGCCGCGCTCGTCGCGCTCCAGCAGCGGGTTGCGCTCAAGTTCCTCCTCGATGAAGGCGGAGACCTCGAGGTTGGTGCAGGCGAGCAGCTTGATGGCCTGACGCAGCTGCGGCGTCATGACCAGGGATTGCGTGTGTCTGAGCTCCAGCCGTGGTCCGAGTGCCATGGGGAGAGAGGCTACAACGAAAACCTTTCACCGAGGTATACGCGTCTCACGTCCTCGTGCGCGACGACCTCCTCCGGCGCCCCCTGCATCAGCACCTGGCCGCCATGCATGATGTAGGCGCGGTCGATGATCTCCAGCGTCTCGCGCACGTTATGGTCGGTGATCAGGACGCCGATGCCGCGATGCTTGAGGTGCGACACCAGGTCGCGGATCTCGCCCACCGCGATCGGGTCGATGCCGGCGAGCGGCTCGTCGAGCAGGATGTAGCTCGGCTGGCTGGCGAGCGCGCGCGCGATCTCCAGCCGGCGCCGCTCGCCGCCGGACAGGGCCAGCGAGGGAGAGCGGCGCAGACGGGCGATGCCGAACTCGCGCAGCAGCTCGTCCAGCATCGTCTCGCGCCGGCCTAGGTCGGGCTCCACCACCTCGAGTGCGGCCATGACGTTCTGCTCGACGTTCAGGCCGCGGAAGATGCTGGCCTCCTGCGGCAGGTAGCCGATGCCGAGGCGGGCGCGACGATACATCGGCAGCTGGGTGATGTCGGCACCCTCGAGGCTGATCGTGCCCTCGTCCGGCTGCACCAGACCCACGATCATGTAGAAGGTGGTGGTCTTGCCCGCACCGTTCGGCCCGAGCAGGCCAACCGCCTCGCCGCGCTGCACGCTGATCGAGACGTCGCGCACCACGGCGCGCTTCTTGTAGGTCTTGCCGACCCCGTGCGCGCTCAGCCCGCCACTGACCGCCTGCTGCTCGGGAGCGGCCTGCAGGGGCCGCGGCGGCATCTCGTTCATGGCTGCTTCGCGTCCGGGGTCGCACCCGAGCCGGCCCCGATCGTTCGGGTGCCGGATTTTTGAGACCCCTTCGCGCCGGGCAGCTGCCCCGGACCGTTGGCCTCGTTCGGGACGATCAAACCCTGAACGCGCGCGCCCGGATCCTCGGTCATGGTGGCAAGCCCGGTATGCATGTTGACGATCGCTGCCGCTCCGTTGAGCTGGTTCTGCCCGCGCGTGATGTGGACATCGCCGACGATACGCGCAATGCCGGTGTCCGGCACGTAGACGCCGCGCTCGCCGGTGACGGTCTCGGTTCGGGTACGCACCACCACGTGACCGAAGGCGTTCACCTTCTTCAGCTTGCCCGAGCTCTCGATCGGGTCGGCCGCCGGCGCCCCCGGCTTGGCGCTGACCGGCTGCGCCCGCCTGGCCGTCGGATCGGGCGGCGCGCTGTAGCCCACCAGCACGTCGGCGCGTATCCGCCTGCCGTCGTTGGTGGTGACGACGGCGTCGCCGCGTCCGACCGACATGCGGGTCTGCGACCAGTACTCCATCACGT
>CAXTOE010000471.1:0-713 GCA_964245685.1 uncultured Acetobacteraceae bacterium
GCGTCGGCATGGCCGGCGCCGTGGCCGGCTGGAGGCGCGGGCAATGCGGGCACAGGCGGGCCGGTCGCGGAGTCGCGGTGGAGGATCCGCGGGCTGCCGTGACGGCGGGCGCGGTGTCGCATCGTCGCGATGATCAGGCCCGGGTCGACGCGCTGCTCGCGATCGAGGCGATCTTCCCGCGCGAGCTCGCCGCCGACCAGGCGTTCCGGGATCTGCTGCGGCGCTGCTACGGACGTCTCGGCGACGACCGGCCGCCGCTGCTGGACCCCGCTCCATCGTAGCGCTTCCCGACTGGTCTGCGTCTGCCGCCTCCGTCGGCGATCCGACCGACTGCCGAAGATCTGGTTTGCGGCGTGACTACGCGACAGAGCCTCTCGGCGCGTAGACCCAGGGCATCGTGCCGGCGCGCGGGATCAGCCGTGTCGCCTCGGTGCCGACCAGCACCAGCGTGCGCATGTCGGCCAGCTCGCCGCGTGCCTCGGCGAGCGTGGTGATCACCACCCGCTCGTCGGGCCGGCTTATCGCGGTCGCGAACAGCACCGGGACGGTTCCCGCGACCGCCTCGCGCAGCAGGGTCAGCGCGGAATCCAGCTGCCACGGCCTGGCGCGCGAGACCGGATTGTACAGCGCGATCGCGAACCCGGCTTCGGCCGCGGCGCGCAGCCGGCGCTGGATCAGCGTCCAGGGCTTGAGGTTGTCCGACAGCGAGAGCA
>CAXTOE010000471.1:723-2536 GCA_964245685.1 uncultured Acetobacteraceae bacterium
CGCCGCGACGGCCAGCATCGCCGAGATCCCGGGCAGCACCCTGACGTCGAGCGCGCGCCAGTGCGGCTCGCCGCGCTCGATCGCCTCGAACACCGCACTCGCCATCGCGAACACCCCGGCATCGCCCGACGACACCACCGCGACGCGTCGGCCGGCTGCTGCCAGCGACAGCGCCTGGCGGGCACGGTCGAGCTCCTCGCGGTTGTCGGAGGCGTGCCGCGTCGCACCCAACTCGCCGGCGATGCGGTCGAGGTACGGGCCGTAGCCGACCAGGTCGGTGGCCTCGGCGAGTGCCGCGTCGACCTGCGGCGTGCGCAGCGCCGGATCGCCGGGACCCAACCCGAGGATCGTCAACCGGCCGCTCACCGCATGCCCTGGCGGCCGGGGACGAGGATCATCGAGAAGTAGGGTGCGTCCGGTGCCGGGTGCTCGATCTGCCGCAGCGGCAGGATGCGCTCGCCCGGCATGGTGCCGTACTCGACGTAGAGCGCACGCTCCAGCAGCCCGGCATCGTCGAGCGCCTGGCGAATCTTGGGGAAGTTGCCGCCGACCTTCATGATCACCGCCGCGTCGCCGAGCGCCAGCCGTGCCGCCAGGCGCTGCCGGTCCAGCGTGCCGGGAAGCACCTGCAACACGTCGTCGCCGTGGGTGAACGGCAGGTCGGCCGCCGACCAGCAGCCGCTCATGCCGGTGACGCCGGGGATGATCTGGTGCGCGAACTCGCCGCGCAGCCGGTCGAACACGTACATCGCCGAGCCGTAGAAGAACGGATCGCCCTCGCAGAGCAGCGCCGCGTCGATCCCCGAGGCCAGCCGCTCGGCGAGTCGGGCGGCGCAGCGCTCGTAGAACCGTCCGATGTCGGCGAGGTAGCGCGGATCGACCACGGAGAGCTCGGTGGTGAAGGGATACTCGAAGCGCAGCAGCTCGGCCTCTGAGCTGATCCGTTCTCCGGCGATGCCGCGCGCGTGGCCGGGCCGGCCGCGCTTGGCGAAGAACGCGACGCACGGCGAGCCGCCGATCACCCGCGCCGCCTTGAGCGTCAGCAGCTCGGGATCGCCCGGGCCCATGCCGACGATGGACAGCGTGCCCCTCACTCCGCCTCGCTCGCCACCGCGTTGACCGCGGCCGCCGCCATGGCACTGCCACCCTGCCGGCCGGAGACGATGGCCCACGGCACCTCGCCGAACGCGCGGAGCGCCTCCTTGGACTCCGCCGCACCCACGAAGCCCACCGGCATGCCGATGATCGCCGCCGGCCGCGGCGCGCCGTCCCGTATCCGTTCGAGCAGGTGGAACAGGGCGGTCGGCGCGTTGCCGATCGCGACCACGGCGCCCTCCATCCGCTCGCCCCAGAGCTCGAGTGCGGCCGCCGAGCGGGTGGTGCCGAGGTGCTGCGCCAGATCGGGGGTGCGCGCGTCGCGCAGCGTGCACAGCACCGGGTTGCCGGCGGGCAGCCGGGCACGGGTGACGCCGTGCGCCACCATCTCGGAGTCGCACAGCACCGGACGTCCCGCCGCCAGCGCCGCCCGCGCGGCACGCGCGAAGCCGGGCGCGAAGTGCAGCGCGCGCGCGATCTCGACCATGCCGCAGGCGTGGATGATGCGCACTGCGACCGGCTCTTCGGTCGCATCGAAGGCCCCGAGGTCGGCCTCGGCCCGAATGGTGGCGAAGCTCTTGGCATAGATGGCGGCGCCATCGCGGACGTAGTCGTAGGTCACCTCGGGCGGCCCTCGCAGAAGGCCGCGATGAGGCTCGGAACCGCGTCCGGGTCGAGCCCTGCCAGCAGCAAGTCCATGCCGGTGTTGGCATCATCT
>CAXTOE010000472.1:0-2526 GCA_964245685.1 uncultured Acetobacteraceae bacterium
CTACGCGGTGCTGAAGCTGCACGCGAGGGATCGCCAGGTCCTGGCCGAAGATGACGGTCTGCGGGCGGATGCGCGCATCATCGTCAACCAGGCGACCAGCGTCGGCAGCGGCGAACGCGCCTACGCGACCCTCGCGAGAGCCTGCCACAACTTTCTCGGTATGACCCCTTCCCTCGCCGGCGTCATCAGACGGGACCCGAGCGTCGGCGACGCCATACGCCGGCAGGTCCCGATCACGACGCGTCATCCGAACGCGCCGGCGCTCTCCGACGTGGGCCGGATCGCCGCCAGCTTGCGGCAAGAGTAACCCGATGAGAATTCTTGATCCGGTTTTGTAGTCGTCGAACGAAGCATGCAACCTTGTCGTCGCCTCGGCGCTTCGTTACTGTGATGGCCGATATAACTCCAGCTCGGGCTTCCGGTTACGCGTCTCTCCTTTTCGAGACGTGGTTGCAAACCGGGCTACAGCACCTGTATGACAGGACGCTGGAGGAGCCTGTACCCGACGAGCTGCTGCAGCTCATTCCTCAGAGTTCGGTCCCTGATCGCTTGGCGAGGCTCAAGCAATCCTGACGGCTACTCCGGCAAGAGCTCCGTCTGGACAGACGACCCAACATGGAGCTCCTGCTTGAGGATAAGCGTCATCCAGATGTCCCCCGGCGCCGACAAGGGCGAGAACATCGTGCAGGCGCGGCGTCTGGTGACGGCGGCAGTGCGGGCCGACCGTCCTGATCTGGTCATCCTTCCGGAGATGTGGAGCTGTCTCGGCGGCACTCGGGACGTCAAGCTCTCCGCCGCGGAGACGCTGCCGACACCCGATGGCGCGGGTGACGGAGGCGAGGCCTATGGGATGCTGCAGGGACTGGCGCGGGAAGCCGGCATCATCCTGCATGGCGGCTCGATTGGCGAGCGTGCCGGCGAGCGCATCAGCAACACGTCGCTCGTCTTCGCGGCCGACGGGCGCGAGCTGGCACGGTATCGCAAGATCCACCTGTTCGACGTGGTGACCCCGAACGGGGAGGCGTATCGCGAAAGTGACCTGTTCGCCGCCGGTGACACCGTGGTCACCGTCGCCTTGGGCCCGATCCGTGCCGGCCTCGCGATCTGCTACGATCTTCGCTTCCCCGAGCTCTTCCTGCAGCTGCGCCGGGCCGGCGCGGAGCTGATCGCGCTGCCGGCGGCTTTCACTGCCGAGACCGGTCAGGCGCACTGGGAGACCTTGTTGCGAGCGCGGGCGATCGAGACGCAATGCTGGGTAGCTGCGTCGGCGACGTGCGGCCAGCACCTGGATGGCCGAGACTCGCCGCGCGTCACCTTCGGCAACTCGATGCTGGTCGATCCCTGGGGCGCGGTGGTGGCGCGGGCGTCGACAGGTATCGGATGGGTCACCGGAACGCTTGATCCAGCCTACACCGGGCGCGTCCGCGCCGGGATGCCGATGCTGGATCATCGGCGCCTGTCTTGACGGAGTCCTGGGCACCGGACGGAGAGACTTCCGACGACGCCCTGGCCGGGCGGATCATGGATTTGAGCGGCCTCTCGACCGATCAGGAGCGCGGTGCGACGAGCCCGGTCTGGCCTCCTGGCACCTCGTTGAGCAGGATCGCCTTCGCGGCCGCCCCGAACACCCTGGCGCAGGAAGGCCTGAGGCGCTTCGAAGCGCGATATGGCAACGTGCCCGTCGACCAGGCCGAGGTCGTGGTGTGCCTCGGCGGCGACGGCTTCATGCTCGAGACCCTGCACACGGTGCTGCTCGCCGGAACACCGGTTTACGGGATCAACTGCGGCTCGGTCGGGTTTCTGATGAACCCGTTGGTGGAGGAAGACCTGCCGGAGAGGCTGGTACGCTCGCAGGGGGCGGTCCTGCACCCTCTGCGCATGCACGCGGTCACGCAGTCGGGGCTGGTCGAAGAGGCGCTGGCGTTGAACGACGTGTTCCTGTTCCGGCAGACCCGACAAGCCGCCAAGGTGAGGATCCTCGTCGATGGCCGGGTCCGGCTGCCCGAGCTGGTCTGCGACGGGATACTGGTCTCCACGCCCGCCGGATCGACGGCCTACAACCTGTCCGCGCATGGACCGATCGTGCCGCTGTCGGCCAACCTGCTGCCGCTCACGCCGATCAGCGCCTTCAGGCCGCGCCGCTGGCGGGGCGCGTTGCTGCCGAGTTCCGCCGACGTCGAGTTCCACATCCTGGAGGGCGACAAGCGGCCGGTCGCCGCGGTGGCCGATTTCACCGAGGTGCGGGACGTGGTGTCGGTCGCGGTGAGCGAGGACCGAAGCCTCGGCACCACGGTGCTGTTCGATCCCGATCAGAGCCTTTCGGAGCGGATCATCGTCGAGCAGTTCACCGTCTGATGCCAGGCCCTGATCCAGCGGCCGATGCGCGCCGGCTCAGGCCGCCGAGAGTGCAGCCGGAAGATCAAGCACCACCGGGGTTATGGCAGTGAGCTGGGACATGGAGGCAGCCCGGGCCGTCTCCTCGCGGAGCATGTAACCGCGTCCCCAGACGGTGCTGATGAGGTGACC
>CAXTOE010000473.1:0-2520 GCA_964245685.1 uncultured Acetobacteraceae bacterium
CAAGACGGTGGACAACCTGTCACTCGACACGTCGCAGCTGCGCAGGCGCTGCCAGGAGCTGCTTCCGGCCACCCACCTTCCGGCCGTCTTCCGTCAGCTCGACGCCTACCGGCTGACGGTCAACGGCAAGATCGACCGGAACTGGGTCGAGGCCGTGGCGACCACACCCCGCGCTTCGACTACCGGCATACCCGCAACCTTCGCGTCGGGCGCGTCGCGCTGACGCTCAAGGCGTCGCTCGACGCACCGGGCGCGCGACCTCGTTGCGGCGGAACGGCGGCAGCGTCCAGGGCGGGTCGTAGAACCAAATGACCAGCGGACCATCGGCTCGCCAGTCTGCCGTCGCGAGCGCCGCATCGAGCTCCGCCGCCTGCGCGGCCACCGCGGCCGGCGTCGCCAAGCCGGAGAAGCGCAACACCGCCACCGTCCGCGACGGCAGCGGGAGCAGCGTCACCCGCGGGTCGAGCGGCCGCGGCGCGGTCGCCTCGGTCATGCCGGCGGGCAGGAAGAAGCGGATGATCCAGGTGCGGCCGGGGCCCGCACCGGCTGCGGCGGTCTGCGCCACCGGCGCGGTCATGGCGATCTTCTCGGAGACGGCCTGCGTCGCGACCGTGCCCGCGCCGATCGCCGCATGGCGCAGGTTGCGGCCGAAGATATAGGCCGCGAGCCGGCGGAAGCCCTCGGCGCGCACCGCCTCTTCGCCGCCTTCCACCTTGGTCTCGGCGACCAGCACCGGAGCGTAGCGGCGGATCTCCACCCGTCCGACATGGTCGATCACGGTCGCGGCGGGCTCGGGCGTGCCGTCGCGTATGCCGACCACCGAGCACGCACCGAGTGCCAGCTGCGACAACAGGGCGGTCACCGCCATCGGCTTCATCGCCATCCCGTGTCCCGATCTCCCTGGCGCGCCCGATCTGCCTGGCGCGGCAGCTCGCGCATGCCGGCCGGACACGCGACGGCCTGACGGGCCGTCAGCTCAACACGATGCCGCCGCACACGTTCAGCGACTGGCCGGTCACGAAGGCGGACGCGTCGGAGGCGAGGAAGCAGGCCGGCCCCACGACGTCTTCCGGCTGGCCGAGGCGACGCAGCGCGGTGATGCCCACCCATCGGTCGACGTTGGCCTGGTCCGACAGGTTGGTGCGGCCCATGTCGGTGACGATGATGCCGGGGCAGACGCAGTTGGCGGTGATGCCGAACGGGCCCACCTCCTGCGCCAGCACGCGGGTGAAGCCCATGATCGCGGCCTTGCTGGCCGAGTAGTGCGCCTGCTCCGGGGCACCGTGCTTGCCGCCGATCGAGGCGATGTTGACGATGCGCCCGTAGCCGGCGGCGCGCATGTGCGGCAGCAGCGCCTGCACCACCAGGAACGTCCCCTTGGCGTTGACGTCCATCACCGCGTCCCAGTGCTGCTCGGGCAGCGCCTCGACCGTGCCGGCGATCAGGATGCCCGCATTGTTGACCACCGCGTCGATCCGCCCCGTGCGCCCGATCGCGTCCTCGATCATCGCGCGCACCGCCGCCGCGTCGCTCACGTCGGCATAGAGCGCGATGCCGCGCCGGCCGACGGCCTCGATCTCGGCGGCCACCGCCTCGAGCTCGGCGCGCTGGCGCGCAATGTCGTTCACCACCACGTCGAAGCCGTCGCGCGCGAGGCCGAGCGCGATCGCGCGGCCGATGCCGCGGCTGGCACCGGTGACCAGGGCCGTGCGGCCCGCCTTCTCTGCCATGTCATCCTCCCTCAGAAGAAGCGGATCTCGCCGCGCAGCACCGCGAGGCTGACGGCGGCGATCATCACCACGCCGCGCACCTCGTTTTGCAGATAGAACGGCGCGCCGAGCAGGTTGAGCCCGTTATCGAGCATGCCGATGATGATGACGCCGACCAGCGTGCCCTGCACGGTGGCGCGGCCCGGCTTGAAGGCGGTCATGCCGAGGAACACTGCGGTCAGGCTGTCCATCAGGTACGGCTCGCCGGCGCCCGGCTGGCCGGTGCCGAGACGGGCGGTGAGCATGATGCCGCCCATCGCCGCGCCGAACGAGGACAGCGTCAGCGCCAGGATGCGGCAGCGATTGACGTTGATGCCAGACAGTCGCGCCGCCTGCAGGTTCGAGCCGGTCGCCACCACCGCGCGGCCGAGCCGGGTGCGGTTGACCAGCACGTAGAACGCCGCGACCACGACCAGGGCGATCAGGATCGGCACCGGCACCAGCCCCGCCACCCGCCCGGTGGCGATGACGTAGAAGGCGGGCGGGAAGCTCGAATAGATCGAGTCGCCGCCGTCATAGGCGTAGTTCAGCCCGAGCGCGATCGGCCCCATCGCCAGGGTGGCGATCAGCGAGGGGATGCGCAGGAGGGTGACCAGCAGCCCGTTGACGATGCCGATCACGACGCCCGTGTCGCTCGCGAACAGCGGCAGGGGGGCGTCGATGAGCCCGAGGCGCAGGAGCGCGGCGTTGATCGGCCCCTCGTCCTTCAGGAGGGCGATCAGCGCGTAGACGCGGATGAGGAAGCTCGTCC
>CAXTOE010000474.1:0-2513 GCA_964245685.1 uncultured Acetobacteraceae bacterium
GCCCATGATGTGGCTGTTGTCGTAGGTCTCGATGCGCTCCGGCGGCGCCTCCAGCGCGAACAGCGCCGCCACCCCCTCGAGCAGCTTGGCCTGCCCCGCGCCCTCCGCCAGGCGGCGCTCCAGCGCCTCGCGCGCGTTGGTGACCGCGTGCTGCACCACCTGGCACTTCTCGCCCCGCTGCGGCACCGCGAGCTCGACCCGGCGCGGCCTCAGGGCGGCCGTCTTGAGCGACAGCGCCTCGGCGATCAGATCGCTCTCCGGCACCTCGTGGCTCAGCAGCAGCAGCGGCGGCGGCGGCTTGTCGTCGTAGAACTGGGCGATGAAGGCGGCGAGCACCTCCCCCGCCGGCTCGTCGCGGGCGTTGGCGGGAAAGAAGGCGCGGTTGCCGTTGTTGCGGCCGCCGCGGATGAAGAACACCTGCACGCAGCTCTGTCCGGCCGCCTGCCAGAGCGCGATCACGTCGGCATCCTCGATCGAGGCCGGGTTGATCACGCCGCTGCCCTGCACGTGGGTCAGGCCGCGGATGCGGTCGCGCACCGCGGCGGCACGCTCGAACTCCAGCGATCCGGCAGCCTGCTCCATCTCGGCGGCGAGCTCCTGCTGCACGTGCCCGGCCTTGCCGGTGAGGAAGGCGCGCGCCTGGCCGACCAGCCGCGCGTAGCCCTCCTGGTCGATGCGGCCGACGCAGGGTGCCGAGCAGCGCTTGATCTGGTGCAGCAGGCAGGGGCGGGTGCGGGAGGCGAACACGGTATCGGCGCAGGAGCGCAGCAGGAACACGCGCTGCATCGCGGTCACGGTCTGGTTCACCGCCCAGGCGGAGGCGAACGGACCCCAGTAGCTCGACCCCTTGGCCGGCTTGCCGCGGTGCTTGGCGATCTGCGGGAAGGCGTGGTGCTCCGACAGCATCAGCCAGGGATAGGACTTGTCGTCGCGCAGCAGGATGTTGAAGCGCGGCTTGAGGCGCTTGATCAGGTTGGCCTCGAGCAGCAGCGCCTCCGCCTCGGTGTGGGTGGTGACGATCTCCATCGAGACCGTCTCCGACACCATGCGGCGCAGACGTTCCGGCAGCCGGCCGAGCTGGGTGTAGGAAGCGACGCGCTTCTTCAGCGCGCGCGCCTTGCCGACGTAGAGCGCCTCGCCCCGGGCATCGAGCATGCGATAGACGCCGGGCGAGAGCGGCATGGTCAGCAGGGCGCGCTCGATTGCTTGAACGCCGTGCGGCGCGGGATCGGGAGAGTCGGCCATGGCCGCACATCTACTGCGGCGCGACGCTCCGGTGCAGCCCCTTCCTGCCGCTGGCGACGGTAGTGGCGCGTGCGGCGGCGGCTTCATCCACCGTTTCTGTGGAGAAGCCTGTGGATCGCGCGCCGCGAACTGCGGAACCGCCGTGCTCTACCTATGTCGCTTGGTCAGTGCCCACGAATCGTGCAGCCGCGGCGCGCTGGCGGCGGCGGAGAAAGATCCACCGAAGCTGGGGATAACTCTGTGGAGGAGCGGCATACAGATGCGTGCGGATGGCGGCTGCGTTCAGCCGCACGACTTTGCACAGTTTCGAGGCAGTAGAGCTAGTGCGTTGAAATTGATAGATTTGAATGCACGGCAGCGTAACACCGTGGAAACATAAGCGACACGTCATTGGAAACACAGCGAGTCAATCCCGCTGGTGGACGAAATTCGACATCGGCATCCGCCGGACTGCCGCCGCAGGTCGCGTTTCGTTCTCGTGCGGCGGCGCGGATCAGCTCGCCGCTGCCGGCGCCACCTCCGCTGCCGCCTCCGCCTGACGAAGCAGGCGCAGGAAATTGCCGCCCCAGAAGGCAGCGATCTCGCTGTGGCCGTAGCCACGCCGCATCAGCTCCTCGGTCAGCGCCGGGCTCTCGGCGGCGTTGCTCCAGCCGGTGATCGCGCCGCCGCCGTCGAAGTCGGAGCTGATGCCGACATGTGCCACGCCGATGCGACGCACGACGTAGTCGAGATGATCGACGAAGTCGGCGACCTTCACCTGCGAGGGGCCGGCCCGGGGCTTCAGGAAGGACGGCATGGCGGTGATCTGGATCAGCCCCTCGGTGTCGCGGAGCGCGTCGAGCTGGGTGTCGTCGAGGTTGCGCGGATGGTCGCACAGCGTGCGCACGCAGGAATGCGTCGCGACCACCGGCGTGCGCGACTGCATCGCCGCCTGCAGCATGGACCGGCGCGACAGATGCGAGACGTCGACCAGCAGCCCGAGCCGGTTCATCTCGCGCACCGCCTCGTGCCCGAACGGGCTGAGCCCGCCATGCAGGGTCTCGCCGTCGCCCAGGTCGCGGCGCGGGATCGCGGCGTCCGCCAGCAGGTTGTGTCCGTTATGGGTCAGGGTGACGTAGCGCGCGCCGCGCCGGCGGAACGCGGCGAGCAGGCCGAGATCATCGCCGACCGCGTAGCCGTTCTCCACCGCCGGGATCACCGCGACCGCCCCCAGCGCCTGGGCACGCTCGACCTCGTCGGCGGTGCTGCACAGCCGCACCTCCGCGCCG
>CAXTOE010000475.1:0-2500 GCA_964245685.1 uncultured Acetobacteraceae bacterium
CGGCTTGGCGACGATCTCGATCTTCATCGAAGGCGGCGCGCCGCCGGGCGCGGCGATCTCGTACAGGCGCGAGCGCCAGCCGGTGCGGGTCAGCTCGCGCAGCACCAGACGGGGATCGAGCGCGATCAGGCTCGGATCCTGCTTGGCGCCGTAGATGACGCCCGGGACCAGCCCGTCCCGCCTCGTCGCACGCGCTGCCCCCTTACCAGCCTTCGCGCGCGCCGACGCCTCGATCGTCGTGAAATTCGTCACACCGCTCTCCTGACATCACGCGCCAGCCTCCAGGGGTGCCGACGCGGTGCGGCGGTTTAGCCAATCCGGCTGATGGACGCAAGGAACACCGCCTCCGGGCCGCCGGAGGCGCGGCCTAGGCGAGCTCGGTCAGCGACCACGGTTCGCCCGGCGCCTCGCCCGGCTGCAGCCAGAGCGGCACCGCGTTCGGCAGCCGCACGTTGGCGGGAAGACCCATCACCGCGCGCAGCGCACGGAACATGGCGCCGTGGCAGACGATCAGCACGGTGCCCTCGCCGGCGGTCGCGCGGTCCACGGCGGCGGCGGCACGGGCCATCAGGTCGGCGAACACCTCGGCACCCTCGGGCGTGTAGTCGCCGGCGATCCAGGAGTCGTACCAGTCCCCCATCGGCTCACCTTCCTGCACGCCGAAGCACACCTCGCGCAGCTCCGGATCGACGGCGATCGGCAGCATGGCGTGGCCGCTCCGCGTCATCGCCTCGGCGACGATCTCGGCGGTGCGATGCGCCCGGCTCAGCGGCGAGGAGACGATGCGCGCGATCGGCGCCGTGCCGTCCGCGTGCGCCGCGAGGATCGCCCCCGCGCTCTGCGCCTGCGACAGGCCGCGCGCGTTCAGCGCCACGTCGGTGCGGCCCTGCGACAGGCCGCGCGCGTTCCAGTCGGTCTCGCCGTGGCGGAGGTACCAGAACGGCCTGGGTGCCAGCATCGGGCGCATCAATCGAACAGCGAGCTGACGGAGCTCTCGTCGGAGATGGCGCGCATCGCGTTGGCGAGCAGCTGGGCGATGCTGATCTGGCGGACGCTGTCGCTGTCGCGCACCGCCTCGGTCGCCAGGATGCTGTCGGTGATGGTCATCATCTCGATCGGCGAGCCGGAGACGCGGGCGACGGCGCCGCCGGTCAGCACGCCGTGGGTGACGTAGGCGCTCACCGAGCTCGCCCTGTGCTCGATCAGGGCGGTGGCGGCGTTGCACAGCGAGCCGCCGCTGTCGACGATGTCGTCGATCAGGATGCAGTGCCGGCCGGACACGTCGCCGATCACGTTCATCACCTCGGAGACGCCGGCGCGCTCGCGACGCTTGTCGATGATCGCGAGGTCGGTGTTGAGCCTCTTGGCGAGCTGGCGGGCGCGCACCACGCCGCCGACGTCGGGCGAGACCATCATCAGGTCGCGCGCCGGATAGCGCTCGTTGATGTCGCGGGTGAACAGGGGGGCGGCGAACAGGTTGTCCACCGGGATGTCGAAGAAGCCCTGGATCTGGCCGGCATGCAGGTCCAGCGTCAGCACCCGGTTGGCGCCGGCCTCGGTGATCAGGTTGGCCACCAGCTTGGCGCTGATCGGCGTGCGCGGGCCGGATTTGCGGTCCTGCCGGGCATAGCCGAAATACGGGATCACCGCGGTGATGCGTCGCGCCGAGCCGCGGCGCAGCGCATCCAGCATGATCAGCAGTTCCATCAGGTTGTCGTTGGTCGGGTAGCAGGTGCTCTGCACCACGAACACGTCCTCGCCGCGGACGTTCTCCTGGATCTCGACGAAGATCTCGAGGTCGGCGAAGCGGCGCACCACCGCGCGGCAGAGCGGCAGGTTGAGCGCCGCGGCGACCGCTTCGGCGAGAGGCCGGTTGCTGTTGCAGGCGACGATCTTCATGGCGGCGGCTCCGGTACGGCGCCTTCCTAGCAACGAGGCGTCAGGCTGTCACGTCACTCGTCTTGCCGGCGTCACGGAGTGCGGCGGCGGCAACGGCTTGTGGGTGCGGCCGGAATTGTTGGTGATCACCTGGCGCACGCCGCCGGCCGCCTCCTGCGCCACCACGGTCGAGACGTCCCCCCAGTAGCCGTCCAACGTGTGCGCGGGGATGTCGTTGAGCTGCGCGACCCGGCCGGCCTCCGCACCCGAGGCGTCCAGCACCGTCCAGACGATCTCGACATGGTCGGTCCTGGCGTCGAGGCGACGCAGCTTGACCTGCCCGCGCAGCGTGAAGTCGGCACCGCTGGCGGTGTTCTGGATCACGTTGCCGCCGTCCGGCAGCGACACCGCCATCTGCCGGGCCAGCGAGACGTCGCCGTCGCCCGGCGCCCGGGTGACGCCGGTGAAGTAGATACGCGCCGGCCGGTTCATCAGGCTGTGCGGGTCGGACTGCATCTGCGCCGCCTGTATGCCGGTCAGCAGGTCGGCGAGCTTGGGCCCGGCATCCTGGGCGGCGCGCGACAGCGCGGCGGGATCGCCGCGCAGCCAGTCCCGGGCCGCC
>CAXTOE010000476.1:0-1162 GCA_964245685.1 uncultured Acetobacteraceae bacterium
GGCCCGGGTCGGTGTCCGCCTCGCGCGACAGCAGCAGCCGCTCCGACGGGTCGAGCGTGCCGAGCACGTACTCGGCGGCGAGCAGCTCCGTCTCCCGGCCCGACCAATCCGGCGTGGCGCCGCTCATGGTTCAAGGCACCGGCGCAGCCCGAGCAGCGCCCGGCGCACCCACGATTTTACGGTGCCGAGCGGCGCCTGCAGCCGGACGGCGCGCTCGGAGTGGCTCAGCCCGTCGATGAAGGCGAGCAGCACGACGCGACGCTGCGCCTCCTCGAGCTGCTCCAGGCAGAGCCGCAGCGCCTCCGCCTCGGCGCCCGAGACCAGCTGCGCGAGCGGATCCGGGCCGGCATCCGGCTCCTCGACCGGCACCAGCCCGTAATTCTCCCGGCCGCGCTTGCGCAGGATGTCGATCGCCCGGTAGCGCAGCAGGCTGGACAGCCAGACCTCGGCTGAGCCGCGACGGGCGTCGAAGCGCGACGAGCGCTGCCAGACCTGCAGGAACGCGTCATGCACCGCATCGGCCGCGAGCTGCGGTTGCCTGGTCAAGCGCAGCGCCTGGCCGTAGAGCCGCGGCGCCTGCAGGTCGTAGAGCGTGCGGAAGGCGGTCCGGTCGCCCTCGCCGCATCGTGCCAGCAGCGACTCGATCGTGTCACGTATCGGTTCGTCGGCCATGCGAGGCTGCAGCCACTCCCGCGTCACGGCACGAAGACTAGCCGCTTCCTCCCAGGTTGGCGACACGGGCGCGCTGATCGTCATGCTGTTCCTACGGCAGCGGCGATCGATCGGATGAGGCCACGACGCGGCACCCGGCGATCAGAGCGTCCGCATCATCTCCGGCGGCGCGTGCATGAAGCTCGCGCAGTCGCGCAGGCTCGGCGCGAGGAAGCGCAGCGGTCCCGCGAACGCACCGATGATCTCGACATGGTCGAGGCCGGGATAGATCCGCGCCTGCACCGAGCCGCCGGCCTCGCGCAGCAGCAGCTCCACGTCCTGGGCGGGACGGATCGCCATGCCCACCATCGCCTCGCTGCGCACCGTCACGCGGCGCATGCGCGCCGTGAGCGCCTCGTTGGCGACGACCGTGCCCGAGTGGGCGGGCGAGCGGCGCACGAGGGGAGCGGTCACAGTGGCGAACCTATCTGTGCCGGCGGGAACGGCCCAG
>CAXTOE010000476.1:1172-2500 GCA_964245685.1 uncultured Acetobacteraceae bacterium
GTGGGGGCCAGGAAGCGCAGCGGCCCGGCGAAGGCGCCGATGATCTCGACGTGTTCGATCCCGGGATAGATCCTCAGCTGAACCTAGCCGCCGGCCCGACGCACCCGCTGCGCCAGCCGCAGGCTGTTCGACGGCTGCACCACGCGATCGGCGTCGCCGGCGAGCAGCAGCATCGGCGGGTTGCGTCCGTCCACGTGCGCGATCGGCTGCGTCGTATCCAGCGGCCGGGCGGGCGCGAAGATCCGGCGCAGTTCGTCGCTGTCGAGCGGCAGGAAGTCGTAGGGTCCGGCGAGCCCAACCATGCCGCTCAGGTCGGCGCGCGGCACCAGCCCGGCGCCACCCAGCCAACGCGGATCGAGCGCCAGCATGGCGGCATTGTAGGCCCCCGCCGAGTGGCCCAGCAGGTAGGGCGGCGCGGTGCCGCCACCGAAACGATGCTCGTGCCGGCGCGTCCAAGCCAGCGCCTCGGCGCAGTCCTGCAGGAACTCCGGGTAGCGCACCTCCGGATAGAGCCGGTAGTCCGGGACCACCACCACGAAGCCGAGCGACGCGAGCGCGCCGCCGACGAATGCGTACATCGCCTTGTCGCCGGTATCCCAGGCGCCGCCGTACAGGAACAGCACCACCGGATGCGACGCGCCCGCAGCCGGAGGCCGGGCGGGCGCGTACACGTCGAGGCTGCGACGCGGGCCGCTCCCGTAGGCGATCGACCGCGCCACCAGGCGATCCGGGGCCAGCCCGTTGATGATGCGCAGCGGCGAGCAGCCGCCGGCGAACAGCAGCGGCAGCGACGAGAGCGCGCGACGACGTGCGATCAAGCGGGGGCGGATCAAGCGGGAGCGGCGCCGGATCGGTCCAGGCCGGCGAGCACGGACTCCACGCGTATCGGCAGGTCGCGCAGGCGCAGGCCGGTCGCGTGATGCAGCGCGTTGCTGATGGCCGCGTTGACGCCGATCAGGCCCAGCTCGCCTAACCCCTTCACGCCGAGCTCGTTGATGTCGGGGTCGGGGTCGGGCAGCAGCAGCGCCTCGATGCGGCCGCAGTCGGCGGCGCTCGCGACCAGGTAGTCGGTAAGGTTGTCGTTGACGTAGCGGCCCGTCCGCCCGTCATGGGACGTCGCCTCCAGCAGCGCCGAGCCCAGGCCCCAGATCATGCCGCCTTCCAGCTGGCTGCGTGCCGCCAGCGGATTGAGGACCGCGCCCGCCGCGAACGCCCCGAGCAGGCGCGGCACCCGCATGACGCCGCTCCTGGCGGGCACGCGCACCTCGGCGATCGCCTTGCGTTCCTGCTGGATCAGCGTGCGGCGCTCGTCGCCGAACTGCTTGGCG
>CAXTOE010000477.1:0-853 GCA_964245685.1 uncultured Acetobacteraceae bacterium
GATGCCTCCCGTGGCCGCCCCGTCCGATCCTGCCGATCCCCCGCCCGCCGCCGCGCTGCTCGGCTGGTACGACCGCCATCGTCGGGTGCTGCCCTGGCGTGCGGCTCCCGGCGAGACCGCCGATCCGTATCACGTCTGGCTCAGCGAGATCATGCTGCAGCAGACCAGCGTGACCGCGGTGATGCCGTATTACCGGCGCTTCCTCGATGCGTTCCCCACCGTGCAGGACCTGGCGTCGGCGCCGGAGGAGCAGGTGCTGCGCGCCTGGGCCGGGCTCGGCTACTACGCCCGGGCGCGCAACCTGCATGCCTGCGCCAGGCAGGTCGCGGCGCGCGGCGGCTTTCCGGACGACGCGGAAGGGCTGCGGCGCCTGCGCGGCGTCGGCGCCTACACCGCGGCGGCCATCGCCGCCATCGCCTTCGGCCGGCCGTTGGTGCCGGTGGACGGCAACGTCGAGCGCGTCACCGCCCGCCTGTTCGCCATCACCGCACCGCTGCCGGGGGCGCGGCGGAGGATCGCGGCGGCCGCGGCGACGCTCAATCGCGAGCCGGCGGCACAGGGGCGTGCCTCGGACTTCGCGCAGGCGCTGTTCGACCTGGGGGCGACGATCTGCACGCCGCGCAGCCCGGCCTGCGCGCTCTGCCCCTGGATGCGGCCCTGCGCCGCGCGCGCCCTGGGTCTCGCCACGACGCTGCCGGCGCGCGACGCCAAGCCGATGCGTCCGCAACGCTTCGGGGCGCTGTTCCTGCTCTCGGACCGCGAGGGCCGCGTGCTGCTGCGTCGGCGTCCTTCCTCGGGCCTGCTCGGCGGCATGACGGAGTTCTTCGGCTCGGATTGGGGGGCGGAACCGCCC
>CAXTOE010000477.1:863-2479 GCA_964245685.1 uncultured Acetobacteraceae bacterium
ACACCGCCTGGCGCCGCCTGGGATCGGTGGCGCACGTGTTCACCCACTTCGCCCTGACGCTCGACGTCTATGCCGGGTCGGTCGCGCACGTGCCGACAGCGCTGCTGGAGCAGGGCTTCCTGCGCGCGCCCGACGCGCTGGCCGGCGAGGCGCTGCCGTCGCTGATGCGCAAGTGCCTGGCGCTGGCCGCCGCGTGACGAGTCCGCTTGCGGACGGGTTGGGACAGCTATGCTGCACGCGATGGTCCCGGCCCTGGAGATCCGCCCGTGAACCGGTCGCTGCGCCTCTTGCTGCCGTCCCTGTTGCTGCCGACGCTGCTGCTACTGGGGGGCTGCGATCCCGACGTGCTGATGCGCGGCTACGTCGAGGTCGCCGAGCCGGGCGGCGGGATGCAGAAGGTGCACATGGTGTGCCGCCGGATCTACGATCCGGACAGCCACACCCTGACGCTGACCGGGGTCACGCTGCCCGTCGATTCCGTCATCAAGCCGCAGCTCGGCGGGTTGTCGATGGGAGACACCGCCCAGGCGGTGTCGGACCAGATCAGGGGGATCGACCTGCAGCAGATCGCGCTGTGCGAGTCCATCATCCTGGACCCGGCGCAGCCGGACATCCGGCAGGCCTTCAAGGACTATATCGGCGTCGACGGCTACCTCACCGAGCAGATCCGCACGCTGAACAGCTCGACGACGCCGCAGCAGTACGAGGACGCGGCGGAGACGCTGATCCACACCGCGGCGACCGTGGCCCCCTCCACCGCGGCGGCGGTGCAGGACGCGGCCTCGAGCAGCAGCTCCGTCGCCCGCCTGCAGGCGCCGCCGCTGCAGACCTTCCCGGTGCAGCCGGCGCTGTCGACCACGACGAGCCTGCTGCTCGACGACCCGCACACCTGACCCGCCATCGCCCTCAGGGTGCGCGATCACGATCCGGCGGCACCACGATCAGCGAGGCGACCAGGGAGAACACGAACACCTGGTAGAGCAGGCCGGTGACGATCTCCCAGCAGGCGACCAGGCGGGCGAAGTCGGAGGCGGGGGAGATGTCGCCGTAGCCGGTGGTGGTGATCGTCACGATGCTGAAATAGAGCGCGGTGGGGAGCTCGAAGTCGGCCCGCCCCGCCGGCAGGTTGAAGGCGTGCGGATCGCGGCCGCCGATGATCACGTACAGCACCGCGAAGGACAGGCAGGCCAGAAAGTAGGTGAGCACCACGCTGACGATGTCGAGCGACTTCGACAGCCTGCGGTGGCGGAAGATGTGCATGCTGACCAGGAAGCTCAGGAACGGGCCGGCCACCGAGGTGGCGAAGCCCGCGACCACGGCGATGCTCTTGGGCATCATGCGGGCGTAGTAGAGCGTCACGGTGACCGCCTGCGCCGCCACCAGGATGACGTAGATCACCTGCAGCCGGTCGATCGCGCGCCTGATCGGCACGGCGCGGGCTGCTGCGTCGGAGATGAGCGGGTCGGGCATCAGCGGGTCGGGTACTAGCGGGTCGGGCATGCCTAGCCGAACAGGCCGCTCCCGGTCGGATCGGTCAGTCCGTTCAGGGTGATGGTGGCGCCGTCAGCGAAGCGCAGCACGGTGTTGCCGCCGGCGAGGGCGATCGCGGTCGGGGC
>CAXTOE010000478.1:0-2477 GCA_964245685.1 uncultured Acetobacteraceae bacterium
GCACGGCTGCGAGGTGGTGGTGGCGCGCGGCGCCGGCTGCTGCGGCGCGCTGACGCATCATCTGGGGCAGGAGAGCAACGACGCCGCCCGCGCCAACATCCTGGCCTGGGACCGGGAGATCCGTGGCGGCGGCCTCGATGCGGTCGTGATCAACGCCTCGGGGTGCGGCACCACGGTGAAGGATTACGGCTTCATGTTCCGCGAGGACCCGGTGCTCGCCGGACCGGCGCGTGCCGTCTCGGCCCTGGCGCGCGACATCACCGAGCTGATGAGCGAGCTCGGGCTGCACGCGCCGGTGGTCGCGACCGGGCAGCGTGTCGCCTACCACAGCGCCTGCTCGCTGCAGCACGGCCAGCAGGTTCGTGCGGAGCCGAAACGGCTGCTCGCCGCGGCCGGCTTCGAGGTGGTCGACGTGCCCGAGGGCCATCTCTGCTGCGGCTCCGCCGGCACCTACAACCTGCTGCAGCCGGAGATCGCGGGGCAGCTGCGCGACCGCAAGGTGGCCAACATCGAGCGCACCGCGCCCGACCTGGTCGCCGCCGGCAACATCGGCTGCATCACCCAGATCGCGTCCGGCAGCAGGCTGCCGGTGATCCACACGGTGGAGCTGCTGGACTGGGCCACCGGCGGCCCCAGGCCGGAGCGTGTTCCGCGCTGAGAACCATCACGACATCAACGAGACACCAGCACGAGACGACGAGCAGGAGCGGAGCCGCTTCTTCGCCTCGAACCTCCTCGACTACGCGCTCACCGACGTGCTCTGCTCGCTGGCAGCGCTGCTGCTGATCCTGCTGTTCCTGGCGTCTGGTCGCCGCGCGCGCCACGGGCGCCGACGTGTGCAGAACGCAGGCCAGGGCTGGATCCCGTGGGTGGTGGTCTCCGCGGTGGTGATCGCCTGGACCCACCTCAAGGTCTTCGTCTACGGCCAACGGCTGATCCCGTGGCCGGGCCTGCACAACCAGGTGTTCATCAGCCTCTACGGCAAGCCGTATGCCGCGACCTGGGCGTTCCAGCCGCTCGCGTCCGGCACGGCGATCCTGCTGTCGGCGATCATCACCGCCGCTCTCGTGGAGGTCGGGCCCGCGCGGTTCGCCCACGCGGTCGCGATCACCTGGCGGCTCCCGCTGGTCTCCGCCCTCCTGGGCTGGGTCGCGGTGTTCCTGTCCGGCAGCGACACCTCGGGCAACGCGTTGTTCGGCACCCTCCAGGTGGTGGTGGCGCACCAGCTCGGGCTCAACCCGGTGCTGATTGCCGCCATAATTCCTCCGGCGGCGTGATGGGCAAGATGATGTCGCCGCAGAACACCGCCACCGGGGTCTCGATGACCAGGCTCAAGGGCCAGGAGAGCGTCGTGTTCGTCCGCACCTTCAGGCACAGCATCGTGCTGACCATCCTGCTTGGACTGCTGGTGCTGTTGGAGCAGTACGTCGTGCCCTGGATCATCCCCTAGCACTGCCGCCGGAGGCGTCCCGACCGGTCGCGCACGCCCTCATGAACCGTTGCGACACACGATAAAAAATCGGCAATCAACGGTTTCACATTGCGTTATAGCAATAAGATCTGTCATAGCCGTTACGGTCCCGGTCGGTGCACGCGCCCGACGACTTGCTAGTGCCGCGCCGAACGGAGAGCGCTCCGAACCATGAATCAGATGTCGCAGAGCGCAGATCGGCGTCCGATGGTCGTCGGCGACGTTTCCCTCTCCTCGGCCTCGCCCGATCCCGCGCTCCCGGCGCTCGGCCCGGGCGGCTGCTGCGTCGAGACGTTCACCCTGCCCGATATGCTCGCGCACGCGCTGCGATCACTCGGCGACCGTGAGCAGGTCGACTTCGAGACAATGCTGCTGGGCGGATTCACCGCGCTGCTGCACCGCCGCCTCGCGCAGGACGAGGTCACCCTCACCGGCGTGACCGCCCGGTCTTCGGAAGGCTCCGCCGACGCCCCGAGCCGGGTCGGCCTGCCCCTGCGCACCCTGCCGTCCGCAGACCTGTCGTTCCGCGACCATCTCGCGCAGGTGCGGCGTGCGCTGCGGGACGCGTTCGATGTCCCCGTGCTCCTGCCGGTGCCCGAGCCGGACGAACCGGGCGGCCGGCTTCGGCCGCCTCGCATCTCGTTCCTGATCGAGGGCGGCGGCACGTCGTCCGGCACCGTCGCGAGCCACGACACGATCGATGGCGGGTCCGGCGCGGCCGGGATGGATCTCCACCTGGAGCCCGAGGAGCGGCCGCACTGCCCCGGTGGCCGGCTGTTCTACCGTCCGGAGACGTTCGAAGCCGACGCGATCCGGGGCATGATCGACCAGCTGGTCACGCTGCTGCAGGGCGCTGCCGACGATCCCGGCTGTCCGCTCGGTGCCCTGCCGCTGCTGAGCGAGGCGGCGTCGCGTCGGCTGCGGGCGGAGTGGGACACCGCGCGCCCGCTGCCCGAGACGACCCTGCATGCGGCCTTCGCGCTCCAGCTCGCGCGTGCGCCGGATG
>CAXTOE010000479.1:0-1039 GCA_964245685.1 uncultured Acetobacteraceae bacterium
GTGGGACCTCGAGCAGGTGAGCGGGACGCTCAGCCGGCTGGCGGAGGCAGCGCTCGCCGCCGCCGTCGGGCACCTGCTCCGCACCGCGTCGTCCAGGGGCGAGCTGATGCTGCCCGACCCGGCACAGCCGGAACGCGGCAGCGGCTTCGTCGTGCTCGGCATGGGCAAGCTCGGTGCCGGCGAGCTGAACTACTCCAGCGACGTCGACCTGATCCTGCTCTACGACCCGGACGCGCATCCCGGGCGGGAGGAGCTGCGCCGACTGTTCGTCCGCCTCGGCGGCGAGCTGGTGGCGCTGATGCAGGGGCGCGACGCCGACGGCTACGTGTTCCGCACCGACCTGCGCCTGCGGCCCGACCCGTCCTCGACGCCGCTCGCCGTGCCCGTGGACCTGGCGCTCGGCTACTACGAGACCGTCGGCCAGAACTGGGACACTATTTGTTCTTTTGTTTGGCGGCGGAACGTCTTCTTCACCGTCGTCGACGACATCCAGGCGATGAAGCGCCGCATCGACCGGCGACGCGTCAGGCTCGCGGCGCCACCTCCCGGCGACGCCGCTGCGCTGCAGCGCCTGCTGGGCCACGATCTCAAGCTCGGCGAGGGCGGCATACGCGAGATCGAGTTCCTGACGCAGACCATGCAGCTGGTCTGGGGCGGCCGCGCCCCGGCGCTGCGCGATCCCACCACGCTCGGCGCCCTGACCCGGCTGGCGGAGGGCAGCTACATGCCGACCGGCCTGGCCGCCGATCTGGCGGCGAGCTACCGGCTGCTGCGACGCGTCGAGCACCGGCTGCAGATGCAGGACGACCGGCAGACGCACAGCCTGCCCGCCACCCGTGAGGGTTTCGAGGCGTTCGCCTGCTTCATGGCGATGCCGGGGCAGGCAGCCGGCGGCGAGTCCTTCGCCAACACGCTGCTGGGCCCGCTCGCCCGCACCCGGCACGCCTTCGAGGCGCTGTTCGCCGGCGCCGCCGGGCGGCCCACGGCGGCCGCGGAGACTCTCGATCTCGATGCGGCCGACCTGTCGGCGCGGCTGGAC
>CAXTOE010000479.1:1049-2476 GCA_964245685.1 uncultured Acetobacteraceae bacterium
CAGGCGCGGCGGCGCGAGATCCTGCCCGACCTGCTGGCGGCGCTGCGCGAGCAGCACGACCCGATGCTGGCGCTGATCCGCTTCGATGCGCTGCTGGCGCGGCAGAACGCGGGGGTGCAGCTGCTGTCGCTGTTCGCGCGCAACCCGCCGCTGATCGGACGGATCGCCGGTGTGCTGGGAGCGGCGCCCTCGCTCGCCGACCATCTCGCCGCCGTGCCGGCGGCGCTGGAGGGCCTGCTGGTACCCGAGCAGGGGGCGGGTGCTGCGCGCCTCCTGCGACGACTGCTGGACGCGCAGCTGCGCAGCGCCGGCGACGTGGAAGAGGCGGTGAGGCGCGCCCGTGCCCTGGTGCGCGGCGAGGAGTTCCGGCTCTCGCTGGCGCAACTGGACGGCAGGCTGGACGTCGACCGTGCCGGGCTCGCGCGCACCGCACTCGCCGAACGGGTGATCGCGGGCATGCTGGAGCAGGTCGGGCGCGAGCAACGCGCCCGCTTCGGCCGGGTCGTCGGTGGCGGCATGGTCGTGGTCGCGCTCGGCAAGGCCGGCTCGCGCGAGATGATGGCCGGCTCCGACCTCGACCTGATGCTGATCTACGATCATCCCGATACGGCGGCGGAGAGCGTGCTGCCCCGGCCCTACGAGCTGGGGCGGGTGCTGCGGCCGACGCGCCGGCACACGCTGCCGGCCAGCCAGTACTACACCCGCTTCGCTCATTCGCTGATCGCCGCCCTCAGCGCCCCCGGCGCGGAAGGGCCGCTCTACGCACTCGACATGCGCCTGCGTCCTTCCGGCAGCAAGGGGCCGGTCGCGGTGTCGCTGGCGGCGTTCCGGCGCTACCATGCCGAGCGCTCCTGGACCTGGGAGCGCATGGCGCTGTCGCGCGCCCGCGTGGTCGCGGGACCGCCGGCGCTGCGCCGCCGCGTGGCGGACGCGATACGCGATGCGCTCGACCGGCCCGGAACCTCGCGCGAGATCCTGCTGCGCGACGCCTGCGCGATGCGCGCGCGGATCGGCGCCGAGCTGCCGCCGCGCGGTCCGTGGGACGTCAAGCTGCGGCAGGGCGGACTGATGGAGGTCGAGTTCATCGCCCAGACCCTGCAGCTGGCCGGCGGCGGTCCGCGGCTGCGTCATCCGACCACGCGGATCGGGTTGCGTCGCCTCGCCGAGGCCGGGACGCTGGCACGGGCGGACTCCGTCCTCCTGATCGAGGCGGACCGATGGTGGCGGGCCGTGCAGGGCATGCTGCGCATCCTGTTCGGCACCGGCCTGCCGCGCAGCCTCGACGATGCCTCGCCCGCGGCGGTGGACGCGTTGCTGCGCGGGGTGGCAGCATCCTGCCCGGAGCCCGCCGGCGTCGCGGCCGCCGGCGTCACCGGCCTGGCCGGGATGGAAGCCCGCATGCAGCGGACCGCGGAGGCGGTGCGCGC
>CAXTOE010000480.1:0-1831 GCA_964245685.1 uncultured Acetobacteraceae bacterium
GCACGTGACGCAGCGTCTGCTGCGACAGTGCGATGCCGCCGGGGACGCTGCCGAAGAAATCACGGCCGCCGAACGGCAGCACCGGGACGGTGAGGGTGTCGTGGCCGGCGTCGCAGGCGCGCTCGGCGATCAGGGTGGCGATCCGCTCGGCGCACAGGAAGTCGCCCATCGGCGCGTGCGGCCCCTGGTCCTCCAGGCTTCCCAGCGGCAGCAGCAGCACCGGTGCGGCGGCGAGACGCAGGCGCGCCTCGGCGCTGGTGAGCTCGGCGAGCGTGGTGCGTGCGGCGTCGGCTGGATGCGGCATCGTGGTCTCCGGGTCGTCTTGACGAAAGGCGGCGGCTCCGTTGGGATGCCGCGCCTCGTGGGGATGTCGTATCGTGTCGAACTCTGCCTGGTCCGTGCCGCTGTGCTGCCTGCTGCTGTCCGGCGGGCCGGCACTCGCGGCCGGCTGGAGCGCCTCCTCCTGCGGGCGTGAGCCGGCGCCACCCTCGGTGGTCGGCGGCTCGGTCGATCGCTACAACGCCAGCATCGACAGGGTGGCGGCCTATGACAAGGCGGCGCGCGCCTACAGCGACTGCGTCAGCCAGCAGTCGCTGGCCGAGCAGAGTGCGATCAGCAACGACGCGCGTGCCCGCATGACGGTGATCAACCAGGCGGCGGTCTCGGTGCAGAAGCGTATCGGCGGCAACTTCGCCGCCCTGTCGGCGCAGCTCCGGGTCGCCGGGCAGAAGCTCGGCGTGAAGGAGTGACCATGGCCTCGATCCACGGCTGGCTGACGATCCCGGACGCCTACGCCAACCTGCTGTTCGCCCGTGCCGGCTGGGACGGGGTGATCCTGGACGCGCAGCACGGCCTGTTCGACGAGCGCTCGATCGTCTCGACGCTGCAGGCGCTGTCGGCACCGGTGCCGCGACGCCTGGTGCGCGTACCATGGAACGAGCCCGGATGGATCGGCAAGGCTCTGGACGCGGGTGCCGACGGCGTCGTGGTGCCGATGGTGAACAGCGCCGAAGCGGCACGGCGCCTGGCCGATGCCTGCTGGTATCCGCCGCGCGGCGGCCGCTCCTTCGGCCCGGTGCTGGCGGCGCTGCGCGGCGGCGGGCTGCCCTACCAGCAGACGGCGCAGGAGATCGAGGTGCTGGCCATGATCGAGACCCGCGAGGCGCTGCAGGCGGTGGGCGAGATCGCGGCGGTCGAGGGGATCACCGGGCTGTTCGTGGGTCCGAACGACCTCGCCCTGAGCCTCGGCCTGGCCGCCGGATCGGACCGCGAGGAGCCCGAGGTGATCGCGGCGTTCCGCGCGATCCTGGACGCCGCGTCGATGTGCGCCAAGACCACCGGCATCTTCTGCGACAGCCCCGGCTACGCGCGGCGCATGATCGAGCTCGGCTTCTCCATGGTCAGCGTGATCAGCGACGCCGCCGTGCTCGGCCGCGGCGCGTCGGCGGCCTACGCCGAAACGGTGCGGCCGACGTGACGGCGGACGTGTCCGTCCGGTAGCGACGCGGGCTGTCCGCCGGACGGCGGTTTGCCCGGGCTCGACGCCGTCGCTATGGTCCGCCCGTCCGCGAGCGGCCGGCGGGCCGCCGGATGACGGAGCACGGGAAGCATTGGCCGACGACATTTTCAAGGAGGTCGACGAGGAGTTGCGCCTGGAGCGCCTGCGCGCGAGCGGCCGGCGCTACGGGCTGCTCGGCCTCGTCGTGGTGCTGCTGGTCCTCGCCGCCGTGGGGGCGTGGCAGTACGGGCTGTACCGGCAGAGGCAGCGCGCGGCGGTGACCGCGTCCAGCTTCTTCGCGGCGATGAAGCAGGCCGACAGCAGCAGCCATGT
>CAXTOE010000480.1:1841-2462 GCA_964245685.1 uncultured Acetobacteraceae bacterium
TGCCAGCACCGCGCAGCTCGCCGCGGCGAAGCTGTTCGCGCAGGTCGAGGCGCGGGGTCCGGAGGGGTTCCGCACCCTGTCGCGCTTCCGCCAGGCGCAGATCGCCTGGGACGGCAGCCGGCACGGCGAGGCGCTGCGCCTGTGGGACGCGGTGCACGACGATGCCGCGGCCAACCCGACGCTGCGCGGGCTGGCCAGCCTGCTCTGGGTGCAGCATCAGCTCGATGACGGCGATCCGGCGGTGCTGAAATCCAGGCTCGGCGCGCTGAGCAGCCCAGGCGACACCTGGCGGCCGATGGCACAGGAGCTTGACGCCGAGATCGACCTGCGGCTCGGCCACCTCGACGAGGCGCGGCGCAAGCTCGCGGCCCTCGGCGAGGACGGCGCCGCTCCAGAAGGCGTGCGCAACCGCGCCGGCGGGCTGCGCGAGACCCTTGAGACGAAGGCGGGCGGATGACCAGCACGCGGATGACCAGCATTCTGGGATCGACGACGCGAGCCTCCGGTCGCGACCGCCTGCTCTCCCGCCGGCTCGTCCTGACCACGGCGGCGGCCGCCCTGTCGGCGCCGCTCGCCGGCTGCGGCCTGTTCGACGACGACGAGAAGCCGATCCTGGTCGGC
>CAXTOE010000481.1:0-2460 GCA_964245685.1 uncultured Acetobacteraceae bacterium
CGGCGATGGCGGCCGGCCTGCCGCAGGAAACCACGGCCTGGGGCGTGAGCCAAGTGTGCGGCTCCGGCCTGCGCGCGGTGGCGCTGGGTGCGCAGCAGATCGCGTGCGGCGACGCCGCGGTGGTGGTCGCGGGCGGCCAGGAGAACATGACGCTGGCGCCGCACGCGGCGCACCTGCGGCGCGGCCGGAAGCTGGGCACGCTCGCGATGACCGACACCGTGCTCACCGACGGGTTATGGGACGCCTTCGAGGACGTCCACATGGGAACCACCGCCGAGACAGTAGCGTCGCGCTGGCAGGTCAGCCGCGCCGAGCAGGACGCGCTGGCGCTGCGCTCCCAGACGCGTGCCGAGGCGGCGCGGCGCAGCGGCTGCTTCGGCGAGGAGATCGCGCCGGTGACCGTGTCGTCGCGGCAGGGGGAGCGGTGCGTGGCACTCGACGAGCACCCGCGCCCCGACACCACCGCCGAGGCGCTCGCCCGGCTGAAGCCCGCCTTCGACAGCGGCGGCACCGTGACCGCCGGCAACGCGTCGGGCATCAATGACGGCGCGGCCGCACTGGTGCTGATGACGGCCGCGGAGGCGTCGCGTCGCGGCTTGGCGCCGCTGGCTCGCATCGTCTCGACGGCGACCGCAGGGGTCGACCCGGCGGTGATGGGAACCGGTCCGATCCCGGCCTCGCGCCGCGCGCTGGCGAGGGCCGGGTGGGCGGTCGCCGATCTCGACCTGGTGGAGGCCAACGAGGCCTTCGCCGCGCAGGCCTGCGTGGTCGACCGCGAGATGGGCTGGGACCCGGAGATCGTGAACGTGAACGGCGGCGCGATCGCGCTTGGCCACCCGATCGGCGCGTCCGGCGCCCGCCTGCTGGTCACGCTGCTGCACGAGATGCGGCGCCGAGGGTCGCGACGCGGCCTCGTCACCCTGTGCATCGGCGGCGGCATGGGCATCGCGATGACGCTGGAGCGCGACGCGTCATGAACAAGATCTGGCCGGACGCCGACGCGGCACTCGAC
The DNA here is from genome assembly GCA_964245685.1 of uncultured Acetobacteraceae bacterium. GTDB lineage: Bacteria > Pseudomonadota > Alphaproteobacteria > Acetobacterales > Acetobacteraceae > Lichenicoccus. Next base: position 1,013 of record CAXTOE010000481.1, read on the forward strand.
GGCCTGCTGTTCGACGGCATGCTGATCGCCTCTGGCGGCTTCGGCCTGTGCGGCATTCCCGAGCGCCTGATCGAGGCGATCGAGCGCGCCGGAACCAGGCGGCTCCGCATCGCCTCCAACAATGCCGGGATCGACGGCGTCGGGCTCGGGCGTCTGCTGCGCTCGCGCCAGGTCGCGTGCATGATCAGTTCCTACGTCGGCGAGAACAGGGAATTCGAGCGCCAGTATCTCGCGGGCGAGCTCACGGTGGAGTTCTGCCCGCAGGGCACGCTCGCCGAGCGGATGCGCGCGGGAGGCGCCGGCATTTCCGGCTTCTACACCCGGACCGGCGTCGGCACGCCGGCCGCCGAGGGCAAGGAGCACAAGCAGTTCGACGGCGAAACCTTCATCCTCGAGCGCGGCATCGTCGCCGATCTCGCCATCGTCAGGGCGTGGCGGGCCGACGGCGCAGGCAACCTGCAGTTCCGCAAGACCGCACGCAACTTCAACGTGCCGGCCGCGACCTGCGGCCGGGTCACGGTGGCCGAGGTCGAGGAGATCCTGCCGGTCGGCGCGATCGATCCCGACGCGGTGCACCTGCCCGGAGTCTACGTGCAGCGGATCGTCTGCGGCGCGCCCTACCCGGAGCGTATCGAGTTCCGCACCGTGCGCGGCGGGGAGGCCAGCTGATGCCGTGGACGCGCGAGGCGATGGCGATGCGTGCGGCGCGCGAGTTGCACGACGGCTTCACGGTCAATCTCGGGATCGGCATTCCGACGCTGGTCGCCAACCACATCCCCGACGGCATCGACGTGACCCTGCAGAGCGAGAACGGAATGCTCGGCATCGGACCGTTCCCGCGCGAGGACGAGGTCGATGCCGACCTGATCAACGCCGGCAAGCAGACCGTCACCGCGCTGCCGGGCGCGTCGTTCTTCTGCTCCGCCGACAGCTTCGCGATGATACGCGGCGGCCACGTCGATCTCGCGGTGCTGGGTGCGATGGAAGTGGCCGAGACCGGCGACCTCGCCAACTGGATGATCCCGGGCAAGCTGGTCAAGGGCATGGGAGGTGCCATGGACCTGGTCGCGGGCGTGCGCCGCGTGGTGGTGGTCATGGAGCACACGTCGCGGCACGGCGAGCCGAAGTTCGTGCCCGCCTGCACGCTGCCGCTCACCGGCGCGCGCGTCGTCGACATGATCGTCACCGACCTCGCCGTGTTCCGGCGCGAACGGCGGACCGATCTCTTTCAGCTGGTCGAGCTGGCGCCGGGGGTGAGCACCGAAGAGATCGCCGCCAAGACCACCGCTCGCTACCTGCCGGCTGACCCTGTCCGGTAGGAGGCTCTCGGATCGCATGGCGAGGTCGTCGATGAAGCCGCCACGACATCAACGGCGTCAGGATCTACACCGACCCGGGTGTTAATCCTCGTCCGGCGCGGGACCACGCGAGCGCATGAAGCTCAGCCT
>CAXTOE010000482.1:0-2455 GCA_964245685.1 uncultured Acetobacteraceae bacterium
GGCGCGCGCCGATGGCCAGCCTGCCGGTCCCGATCTACCAGTATGCCGGGTCGGCCTACGACGACTGGGTGCAGCTCGCCTGGACCGCGGCGCTGCTGATCACCGCCGGCGTCCTCCTCATCAACATCGTCGCGCGCGTCGGCCTCGGCGGATCGGACAGGACATGAACGACCATCCAGCCAGCCGCAGCGGACCGGCACCTTACGTGGGGCCCGTCTACGGCGCCTCGTTCACGCGACCGGGCGCCGGCGGCCCGCCACAGGCGGCGGGCCCGGCGATGATCGCGATACGCGAGCTCGACTTCTTCTACGGCGCCAACCACGCGCTGAAGCGGATCACGCTCGACCTGTCCGAGCGGCGCGTCACCGGCATGATCGGGCCGTCCGGATGCGGCAAGTCGACCCTGCTGCGCGTGCTGAACCGGATGTACGACCTGTATCCCGGCCAGCGCACCACCGGCACGGTGCTGCTCGACGGAGTGGACATCCTCGGCCACGGCATGGACGCCAACCAGCTGCGCTCGCGCGTCGGCATGGTGTTCCAGAAGCCGACGCCGTTCCCGATGTCGGTGTACGACAACATCGCCTTCGGCATACGCCTGCACGAGAAGCTGTCGCGCGCGGAGATGGATGGGCGCATCGAGGACGCGCTGCGGCGCGTCGCGCTGTGGGCGGAGGTCAAGGACCGGCTGCGGGCGCCGGCCGGCGCGCTGTCCGGCGGCCAGCAGCAGCGCCTGTGCATTGCCCGCACCATCGCCACCCGCCCCGAGGTGATCCTGCTGGACGAGCCGACCTCGGCGCTGGACCCGATCAGCACCGCCCGCATCGAGGAGCTGCTCGACGAGCTGAAGCAGGACTTCACCATCGCCATCGTCACCCACAACCTGCAACAGGCGGCACGCTGCGCCGACCAGGTGGCGTTCTTCTACATGGGCGAGCTGGTCGAGGTGGCGGATGCCGACCGGCTGTTCACCGCACCCCGCGAGAAGCGGACGCAGGACTACATCACCGGCCGCTTCGGCTGATCGGTCCGGAGCATCAGATTGGAGAATTCCGCCATGGGCACGACACGATGAGCAGCAGCGACCCGCGCCACATCGTGCGCAGCTACGAGCAGGAGCTCGACCAGATACGCGGCATGATCGCCCGCATGGGCGGGCTGGTGGAGAGCCAGACCGCGAACGCGATCGGCGCGGTGCTCAACCGCGACGGCGAGGCGGCGCAGTATGCGATGGAGCAGGACCCGGAGGTCGACGCGCTGGAGCGCGAGATCGAGGGGCGGGCGATACGCATGCTGGCGCTGCGCGCGCCGATGGCCCAGGACCTGCGCGAGATCGTCTCGGTGCTCAAGGTGACGTCCGACCTGGAACGGATCGGCGACTACGCCGCCAACATCGCCAAGCGCAGCCTGCGGATCGGCCGAACCGGCCCGGAGCCGACCCTCGCCGGACTGCGCAGCATGGGCAGGCTGGTGCAGGAGAGCCTGCGCATGGCGATCGACGCGCTGAGCCAGAACGACAAGGACAAGGCGATCGAGGTCTGGCAGTCCGACAAGGCGGTGGACGAGCTGTACACCGCGATGTTCCGCGAGCTGATCACCTACATGATGGAGGATCCGCGCAACATCACCTCCTGCACGCACCTGCTGTTCATCGCCAAGAACCTCGAGCGGATCGGCGACCACAGCACCAACATCGCCGAGCAGGTGCATTACGCGGTGACCGGCGAGATGCTGCCCGCGGCCAGGCCGCGCGGCGGCTACACGGTCGATCGCGACGACGGGCCGGCCGCCGGTCACGGTGCGGATCCGGCCTGAACAGGGCCGCCTGAACAGGAGAGTGACCATGCAGCTCGGTGCCGAAATGATCCGAAGAGGACCCGCGTTACGCGACGAGACGCAGAAGCCGCGCGTGCTCGTGGTCGAGGACGATCCAGCGCTCGCGGTGATGCTGCGCTACAACCTGGAGAAGCTGGGCTACCAGGTCGACGAGGCGGCGGACGGCCAGGAGGCGCTGCTGCGCCTCACCGAGGCGGCCCCCGACATCGTGCTGCTGGACTGGATGCTGCCCAGCCTGTCCGGGCTGGAGGTGTGCCGGCAGATACGCCGCCGTCCGCAGACCCGCGACATGCCGGTGATCATGCTGACCGCGCGCATGGAGGAGCAGGATTCGATACGCGGCCTGAACACCGGTGCCGACGACTACATCACCAAGCCGTTCTCGATCGAGGCGCTTTCGGCGCGCATGCGCGCGTTGCTCAGGCGGGCGCAGCCGGCGCCGACGGAACGCGCGCTGCGCTTCCACGACATCGCGCTCGATCCCGGCGAGCACCGGGTGCAGCGCAACGGCCGGCCGGTGCATGTCGGGCCCACCGAGTACCGGCTGCTGGAGTTCCTGCTGCGCCATCCGCGCCGGGTGTTCTCGCGCGAGGACCTGCTCAACGCGGTGTGGGGTGCC
>CAXTOE010000483.1:0-1168 GCA_964245685.1 uncultured Acetobacteraceae bacterium
GAACTCCAGCGCCCCGCCGCGGGAGCGCAGGCCGCCGCGGGCGGCTGCGGCTGCAGCATCGCCAGCGGCGGCTGCGGCTGCATCATCGCGGCGGGCGGCTGCGGCTGGGCGAACGCGGCGTGGCCGTCGAGCGCGACACGCGCGGATGGCAGCGCGCCCTGAGCATAGCAAAAGGAAAACACCAGTCCGGCGGTGAGAAACGTACGCATTTTATCTTCCTCCGACAACAAAACATAGAACATCGGTGCCGTAGCAACCATCGTTACTGGCACGTTATAGCTCTGATAGCTGGTTTTTTAGAGGAATGCTATAGCTATTGTGAAGGTTCAGCGTCCCAACTGCGTTTTTAACGCGTCTAGTACGATCTCGTCGTCCGGCGGCAGGTCCGGGGCAAAGCGGTCCACCACGACCCCGTCGCGCGACACCAGGAACTTCTCGAAGTTCCACAGCACGTCGCCGAACCCCGGCTGGATGCCGCGCGCGGCGAGGCGGGCGCGCATCGTGCTGCCGGGCTTGGCACGCGCCTCCGGCCATGCCTCCGTGAACGCCGCGTACAGCGGATGCCGGCCCGGTCCGTTCACCTCGATCTTGGAGAACAGCGGAAAGTCGATGCCGTACCGGCTCTCGCAGAACGACGCGATCTCCGCCTCGTCTCCCGGCTCCTGACTGAGGAACTGGTTGCACGGGAAGCCCAGCACCTGGAAACCCCGATCGCGGTAGCTGCGATACAGCGCCTCGAGAGATTCGTACTGCGGCGTCATCCCGCACTTCGACGCGACGTTGACCACGAGCAGCACCTGGCCGGCATAGGCCGCCAGGGTCGTCTCGCTCCCGTCGATGCGCCTGACCACGATGTCCTGAAGTTCCGTCATCTTCCTCGATCTCCCTTGCCTGCGCACGATCCTGCGGCATCGACTGATCTGACTCGATGCCAGAAGGTGGGCAACGGGCCGCGCGCAGCGTTGGCGTCCCGCGCCGGCTTCCTGTAGGAATCGCGCCTCATGGACACCATACGCAGCCCCACCGATCCGGACGCGACCGCCCTCGCCGATGCGGGCGAACGCACGGCGCGCATCCACCGCGTCACCGGCGAGACCGCGATCGAGCTGTCGCTGACGCTCGACGGCAGCGGCCGCACCCGGATCGCGACCGGCGTCGGCTTCCTCGC
>CAXTOE010000483.1:1178-2455 GCA_964245685.1 uncultured Acetobacteraceae bacterium
AGGGCTCGATCGACACCGGGATCGGCTTTCTCGACCACATGCTGACGGCCCTCGGGCGGCACGCCCTGTTCGACCTCGAGGTGGACGCGACCGGCGACCTGCAGGTCGACTTCCATCACCTCACCGAGGATGTCGGGATCAGCCTCGGCCAGGCCTTCTCGCGCGCGATCGGCGACAAGCGCGGCATTCGGCGCTACGGCCGCGCGCTGCTGCCGATGGACGAGGCGCTGGTCGAGGCCGCGATCGACATCTCCGGTCGTGCCTTCCTGGTCTGGCAGGTCCGCTTCATCCGCGACAAGGTCGGCGAAATGGACACCGAGCTGTTCGAGGAGTTCTTCCGCGGCTTCGCCTCCAACGCCGGCCTCGCCCTGCACGTCACCCAGAAGAGCGGGCGCAACGACCACCACGTCGCCGAAGCCTGCTTCAAGGCGGTGGCGCGGGCCCTGCGCGAGGCCTGCGAGCCCGATCCGCGCGCCGCCGGTGCGATCCCCTCCACCAAGGGCGTGCTGTGAGGCTGTACAGCAGCCACTTCCGCGCCGAACCGGCGGATCGGGAACAGCCGCCGCTGCTTGTCAAGGAGGGCCTGTCATGGCCGTGCCTGCTGCTCGGCTGGATCGGGCTGCTGCTGTCGGGAAGCTGGATCGCGGCGTTGCTGGTCGCGGCCGCTAGCCTGCTGACCGCCCTGTTGCTGCATCACCTGGCCGGGAGCTGGCCGATCGCCGCCGGGCTGCAGCTCCTGCTCGGGCTGTGCGGCAACGACCTGCGCCGCTGGGAGCTCGGCCTGCGCGGCTTCGTCGCCGGTCCGCTGGTGGCCGGGCGCGACGCCGAGGCGGCGCTGCTGCGGCTGCTCGACGGCAGGCCGGAACTGCTCGGAGACCGGCCTTGATCGCCATCTGCCTCCCGGGGGCATGATGCGGGTCTGCGTGATCGACTATGACGGCGGCAACCTCGCCTCCGCCCGTCGCGCGCTGGACGAGGCGGCGTCGCTCGCCGGCATCGCCGCCCGGGTCTCGATCAGCGCCGATCCGCAGGCGCTGCACGACGCCGACCGCATCGTGCTGCCCGGTCAGGGCGCGTTCGCCGATTGCGCCGCCGGGCTCGACCGGCGCCCCGGCCTGCGCGCCGCGATCGAGCGGATCGTCGCCGCCGGCACGCCGTTCCTGGGCATCTGCGTCGGCATGCAGCTGATGGCCGAGCGCGGACTGGAGCACGAGACGACGCCGGGCCTGGGCTGGATCGGCGGCGACGACCGGCTGATCGAGCCCGCCGACCCCGCC
>CAXTOE010000484.1:0-2450 GCA_964245685.1 uncultured Acetobacteraceae bacterium
GACCCCGTTCACCGACACGCTCTCGCCGAGCGCGAGATCGTCGAGGCCGGTCTCCAGCACCAGCCGCATCGCCCGCTCGCCGCGCTCGATCGCCCGCACGCGACCCTGACGCTCTATGATCCCGGAAAACATCGCGCTCCTCGCTCTGCTCGCGCCGGCGCGTTTTTTTTTATTGTTAGTTCTTCATGCTTGATCTATAAGTATTCGTTGGTCGGCAGCGTCATGCCGAGCTGGTCGAACAGGAACGCCATGGTGTCGGACTGCTGGTCCACGCGCACGCTGAGCGCGCTGCCGATGCCGTGACCGGACTTGTCGCTGATCGACAGGTAGACCGGCAGGGCCGACACGGTCGCCGCCTGCAGGCGCGCGATCATCTTGCGCGACTGTGCGGGGTTGACGCGGCCGTCATGGGTGCCGGTGGCCATGAAGACCGCGGGGTAGCGCACGCCGTCGCGCACGTGCTGGTACGGCGAGTATGCCAGCATCGCCCGCAACTGCGCGGGGTCGGTCACGCTGCCGAACTCGGTCACGTTGAAGGCGCCGTTCGGGTCGAGCTCGATGCGCATCATGTCGTAGATGCCCACCAGCGAGGCCACGGCACGAAACATCGACGGCGCCTGTGTCAGCGCCGCCCCCATCAGCAGCCCGCCGTTGCTCGCACCCATCGCGGCGAGGTGCGGCGGCGCGGTGATGCCAGCTGCGATCAGCGCTCGGCCGGCAGCGAGGAAGTCGTCGAACACGTGCTGCTTGCGGGTCAGCGCGCCGTCGCTGTGCCAGTCCTCGCCATATTCTCCGCCGCCGCGCAGGTTGGCGATCGCCCAGACGCCGCCGGCGTCGAGCCAGAGCCGGGTGGTGGCGCCGGCGAAGCGCGGCGTCACCGACACGCCGTAGCCGCCATAGCCGTACAGCAGCGTCGGCCGCCGGCCGTCCGGACGATCGGCGCGGCGGCGGATGACGTTGACCGGGACCCTGGTGCCGTCCTTCGAGACCGCGAAGAGGCGCACCACCTCGGCATCGTCGAAGCGCACCGGGCTGGTCTCCGCCAGCCGGGTCGCGGTGCTGGCGCCGGTCGCCTCGTCGTACTGCATCACCTGGTAGGGATGCAGGTAGGTTTGCACGCCGTAGAGCACGCGGCCTGGACCGGCCGGCTCGAGCTCGTCCACAGCGGCGATCGGCGGCAGCGCGATCTCCCCCTTCGGCGTGCCGTCATGGCCGAAGATCGCCACCCGCGACGGACCGCCGACCAGCTCGCGCAGGTACAGGCGGTCGCGGCTGACCACCACCGGAACCCCGCCGAACTCGCCGCCGCCCTGTATCGCGCCTTGCCCCTGCGCGATCAGCGTGCGCGCGTGCGACAGCGCGAGGTCGGCGAGCGGCAGCGACAGGATCTTGCCGCGCGGCGCGTCCTTCTTGGACAGGAGGTAGAGCACGTCGTCCGGCCCGATCGTGCCGGCCACCACCTGATCGTCGAGGCGGCTCACCTGGGTGATGCGGCCGTCGGCTTGCGCGATCACGTACTGCTCGAAGGCGCCGCCGTCGCCGTTCGCCACCGAGACCAGCACCGCGTGCGGGTTCTGCCGCGCATCGAGCGCGATCTCGGCGATCCTCGGGAAGTCGCGGCCGAGCACGTAGCGGTCCCGGGCCGGATCCGTGCCGAGCGCGTGGTAGTAGACCTGCTGGTAGAGATGCCGCTCGGCGGGCGGCCGCTCGTCGCCGGGATAGCGGGTGTACCAGAAACCCGAGCTGTCGGCGCGCCAGGCCAGGCTGCCTCCGGCGGTCGGATACTGCGCACGCGGCACCGCCTCGCCGGCCTCACGGCCGGTGGCGACGTCGAACACGTGCACCGTGCCGTCCTCGCTGCCGTTGCGCGACAGCGAGACGGCGATCCTGGTGCCGTCCGGCGAGGGCACGAACCAGTCGATCGCCGTCTGGCCGGACGGATCGAGCGCGTTCGGATCGACCACCACGCGCGCCGCGGCCGGATCGGCGCCAGGCGGCATCACGGTGACCATCGGCTGCTGCCGCGGCGGCTGCACGGTCAGCGAGAACAGCCTGCCGGCGGCGAGCGTCAGCGCGTGGTAGGAGGGAGAGGTCCTGGACGCCGCGGCCACGATCCGCGCGTGCAGCGTGTCGCGCACCGGGAGCGCGTCCAGGTAGGCGCGGGTGCGGCGGTTCTGCGCCGCGGACCAGGCGGCGACCGAGGGTGCCGCGCCGTCCTCCAGCCAGCGATAGGGATCGCGGACGGTGATGCCGTCGTAGCGGTCGAGCACCGGACGCACCGCACTCGGGGGCGCCGCGGCGTCCGCCGCCGCCGAGAAGGCCCAGAAGGAAACCGACCGCACGATGTACTGGATCCGCGTGCTGGCCGCCACGCCCAAGGCGGCGCCGGCGGCCAAGCCCGCAGCCGCGGCACCGGCTCGGACCGGGCCAAGATGAAATCGCACTCGCCC
>CAXTOE010000485.1:0-2447 GCA_964245685.1 uncultured Acetobacteraceae bacterium
GTGGAGACGGTTGCGAAGAACTTACTGGTGAACGTCATGGATGTCTCCGATCCTGGGAGAGGTATTGCATAGCGCAAGCCCGTCATCCTTTTGATGACGGTCGCAGGATCGGTATTAGCATGCGTTCGCAACCGCGTCGCGGGTCAAACTTCGCCCAACGCATCGAGTTTCTTACAGTAGGGCCCGAAATACAACACAATCCGCGCGAAAGAACGTTGCAGATTGTGTCATTTTCGCGGCGGCGGTTGCGAGACGTTCAGCTCGCGTTGGCTCAGGCGGCGTCGTCGGACTTGCGCTCGGCGCGCTTGCGCTGGTGCGGATCGAGGTAGCGCTTGCGTATGCGTACCGCCGATGGCGTCACCTCGACCAGCTCGTCGTCCTCGATGTAGGCGATCGCCTGCTCGAGCGACATCTTGCGCGGCGGGATCAGCAGCATCGCATCGTCCTTGCCGGCGGCACGGATGTTGGTGAGCTTCTTCTCCTTGATCGGGTTGATCTCGAGGTCCGAGCCGCGCGAGTGCTCGCCCAGGATCATGCCGACATAAACCTTCTCGCCGGGATCGACGAACAGCGTGCCGCGCTCCTGCAGGTACCACAGCGCGTACTGCACCGTGACCCCGTCCTCGGACGAGATCAGCGAGCCGTTGCGTCGGCCCTCGATGCTGCCTGCCCAGGGCTGATAGCCGTGGAACAGCCGGTTCATGATGCCGGTGCCGCGCGTGTCGGTGAGGAACTCGCCGTGATAGCCGATCAGGCCGCGCGACGGGATCAGGAAGGTCAGCCGCACCTTGCCGCCGCCGGAGGGACGCATGTCCTGCATCTGGCCGCGACGCTGGCTCATCTTGTCGACGACGACGCCGGAATAGGCTTCGTCGACGTCGACCAGCGCCTCCTCGAACGGTTCCTCGCGCTCGCCGGTCTCCTCGTTCAGGCGGGTCAGCACCCGCGGCCGACCGATGGTGAGCTCGAAGCCCTCGCGGCGCATGGTCTCGATCAGCACGCCGAGCTGCAGCTCGCCGCGGCCGGCGACCTCGAATGCCTCGCTGTCCTCGGTCTCGCTGACCCGGATCGCGACGTTGCCGTCGGTCTCGCGGAGCAGACGGTCGCGGATCTGACGCGAGGTCACCTTCTTGCCGTCGCGGCCGCCGAGCGGCCCGTCGTTCAGCCGGAACGCCATGGTCAGCGTCGGCGGATCGACCGGGATCGCCGGCAGCGCCGCCGTCACCTCGGGCGAGGCGATGGTCTCCGGGATGGTAGCCTCCGACAAGCCGGCGACGGCGATGATGTCGCCGGTGCCGGCCTCGTCCACCGAAACCCGCTCCAGGCCGCGGAAGGTCAGCAGCTTGCTCAGCCGGCCGGTCTCGACCACCGAGCCGTCGGCGCGCAGCACGCGCACCGGCATGTTCAGCTTGGCCCGGCCCTGCTCGATGCGGCCGGTCAGCACCCGGCCGAGGAAGTTGTCGTACTCGAGGATCGAGGCGACCATCGCGAACGGCGCCTCGCTGTCGAGGTTCGGCGCCGGCACGTGGCTCAGCACTAGGTCGTACAGCGCCGACAGGTCCTTGCGCGGTCCCTCCAGCGTGGTGTCGGCCCAGCCCTGGCGACCGGAGGCGTAGAGCATCGGGAAGTCGAGCTGGTCGTCGTCGGCGCCGAGTGCGGCGAACAGGTCGAACACCTCGTTATGCACCTCGTCGGGGCGCGCGTCCTGCCGGTCGACCTTGTTGACCACCACGATCGGGCGGATGCCGCGCGCGAGCGCCTTGCCGACCACGAACTTGGTCTGCGGCAGTGCCCCCTCGGCCGCGTCGACCAGCACGATGGCGCCGTCGACCATGTTCAGGATGCGCTCGACCTCGCCGCCGAAATCGGCGTGCCCGGGGGTGTCGACGATGTTGATGCGCACCCCGCGCCACTCCACGCTCGTGCACTTGGCCAGGATGGTGATGCCGCGCTCGCGCTCCAGGTCGTTGCTGTCCATCGCCCGCTCGGCGACGTGCTGGTTGCTGCGGAACGTGCCCGACTGCTTCAGCAGCTGGTCGACGAGGGTGGTCTTGCCATGGTCGACATGGGCGATGATGGCAATGTTGCGGATGTCCATGGCGGTGTGACCCGGCTTTCGTGCGCGTGCGGGCAACCGGCACGGCAGCCTTCCGGAACGGGAGGCGTGCGCTGCGGCTGCGATAGGGGTGCCGGGCTAGATAAGGGTGCAGCGCAAAATTTGCACGCTTTAACTTCGGATCCCCGTCTTCAGGGTGCCGACTTCAGATTCCGGCCAGGGCGCGCAGGTCGGTGAGCGGGCGCGCGCCGAAATGCGAGATCACCTCGGAGGCGGCGACGGCGCCGATCCGGCCGCACTCGGCGAGCTCCCGCCCGGCCACCAAGCCGGCGAGGAAGCCCGCGGCGTAGGCGTCGCCGGCGCCGGTGGTGTCGACCACCCGGGTCGGCTC
>CAXTOE010000486.1:0-1379 GCA_964245685.1 uncultured Acetobacteraceae bacterium
GTGGTGCTGCTGCCCCGCCCGCCCGCCGCCGCACGCGCCGCCGCCGCGCCGGCCTCCTGAGGCGGCGCTGCGCCATTTTTGCGACAGCGCCTCCGCCGCCCCTGGTCTGAGCATTCCGGAGGCGGCGATACTACCGGGATGATCCCGAGTCTCATCTCCGATACCGAGTCGCATGTCCGTCCGCCGGTGCTGGCGCGCATGCCCAAGAAGCCACGCACGCAGACGCCGCGCACGCTGCGGCACATGGTGGGCAGGCACCTGATCTATCGCGGCGACTGCCTGCGCGTGCTGTCGCGGCTGGAGGAGGCGAGCGTCGACGTCGTCGTGACCTCGCCACCTTACAATCTCGGGTTGAAATACGGCACCTACCACGACCGTCGCGACGAGGCGGAGTATCTCGACTGGCTGATCGGCTGCGCCGGCGCGATCCGGCGGGTGATGCGCCCGGACGCCTCGTTCTTCCTCAACATCACCGGATCGAGCTCCAGGCCCTGGCTGCCGTTCGAGCTGATGGTGCGGCTGCGGCCGCTGTTCCACCTGCAGAACCACATCACCTGGGTCAAGTCGATCTCGGTGGGAGAGGATTCGCTCGGCCACTTCAAGCCGATCCGCTCCGAGCGCTTCCTGCACCGCAACCACGAGCACCTGTTCCACCTGACGCAGTCGGGCAGCGTGGCGCTGAAGCGCCTCGCGGTCGGCGTGCCCTACAAGGACAAGTCCAACATCAGCCGACGCGGGCACCAGCAGGACCTGCGCTGCCGCGGCGATACCTGGTTCATCCCCTATTCGACGGTGCACGCGCGGGTGCAGAAGTTCGACCACCCGGCCGCCTTCCCGGTGATGCTGCCGCGCATGTGCATCCGGCTGCACGGCAAGCGCAATCCGCTGGTGCTCGACCCGTTCATGGGCAGCGGCACCAGCCTGATTGCCGCCGAAGAGGAGGGCGCGCGCGGCATCGGCATCGAGCTGGACTCCGCCTACGTGTCGATCGCGCGCAGTCGCCTGCTGTCCAGCTTCCGGACCGCCGACGCCGCCTGAGATCGCCGGGCTATATCTGGCGCATCGCGCCAGTTGTTGGTCAGCGGGGTCACGCGCGCCCGCGCGGTGGCGGGCGGATCCGCGGTTCTCTGCGGCTGGCGCACCTGGCACGGAAGCTGCTGTAACGCTGCCAGTCGACACGCTCGCGGGTCAGGGATCACTGTGCTGCCGGATCGTCTCCTCCTGATCTTGCCCTGCCTGTTCATGCTGTCCGGGTGCGCGGTGGGACCGGATTTCCATCGTCCGGTGCTGCGGCCGGTGCCGGGCTACACCGAGGCCGGGCTGCCGGCACCCACCGGCTCGCGCGCGGTGGCGGGCGGCGACCGCCAGCGCTTCGTCAG